>JAUWOA010000074.1 GCA_030612365.1 Candidatus Thorarchaeota archaeon | reverse complement strand
GAGATGAATTTCCCAAGCCTAATCGACAGGAATCCCATTCCTTCCGACTTGGTCCGCAAGTGCTAGAATGTCATCGTCCCTACGCCAGTAAGCTGTGCGTTTCAGGGCTTCTGAAACAGTTGTGATGAATAGGGCATCAATGTCTTTGCTCCGTTCCTTGCCCTGCAATGAAAGGTATTCTTCAAGGAAATGCCATACCAGTTTCCTCTTTCTCGAATCGAAAACTGGCTTAGTGTCGAGTAAACTTGCGCTGGCCCCGCCGATATCGAGAATCCAGTGACCTGGTGTTGTTTCTTCGAAATCTAGACCAACAAGTGTATTCTCAGCACAGATGAAGTTACGTAGACGGGGGTCGCCCTTTATCATGTTGCTGACGGAATGATAATCGTAATACCACTTGGCCAAGTCGTCTATCAGGGCGGGTTCAAACGTTTTGTTGATTCGTTCAGTTAGCGGTTCCCCCGAAATGAAATCCATAAGAATGACTCCATCGTCAGCGTCAACTACTCTGGGTACAGCAAGTCCATTCTCGTGACTCAGTTTCAGTGCCATCAAGTCGGTTTTGAAATGCTCTGTGACGAACATCTTTGCCACGAGATCTGACATACCGGGATTTGAGTCCATGCCTATGTGAATGACCACGTTCTTCTTACTCTTGAAGCGTTGAATCAATCTAGCCTTAACATCTGGACCAAAGCTCTGCGTAAGAAGATTCTCTAGAGCTCGCGCTCTTGCAGGGTTTAATCCGATGCCGTCAACTCCGGTAAGATCGTTACCGAGTTCCTTCACAAGGTCCATGACGATAGCAAATTGGCTGTTCCTGTCTATTAGCCTATCGACTAGACCAATTATGTTTTAACCGGCTTGCCCAAGGCACCGACGGGTTTAGAAATGACAGGCAGAATCTGTAACGTCGAGAGAAATAAGGAGCGGTGTGGTTGTACGTATCCCGGATGTTCAAAAAAAGGAATCTGTTGTGAATGTATAGAATCTCATTGGGCTCACCGTGAGCTACCAGGATGTCTCTTTCCGCCTGAAGCCGAGAAAACCTTCGACAGGTCTCTTGAGTACTTCCTTGAAGTTTGGACTAAGAAACTAGGCAAGAATTAGGCGTTGCGGGCGCGCTAGGGTTCAAGGGTCTGGATTAGGGAGACTCTTATCTTTAGTCTATTAGGGGCTACTGATATTCAGTATGCTCACCTTTTGTCACACAATCCTACCATTGAATCCGCAGGGATGCTTGAATTGGTTCAGCTTTTCTTCTCTCCAGATGTTTCTCAAGCAATTGAAGTGATGCAATCCCACCAAAGGCAACCAGAATGACACATACCACAGTGCTCCTTGGAATAACCCAACCTCCCATTATCACCTCTATCACGTACCCCTCCCCTATCAACCTTCTACCGTATTGATTGCCTGTTCTTGTACGGTATATTTTCCCATCCCATCCAACAGCCCAGCCATGTGTTTCATTGATGAAGTCTACAGCCTTTAAACCACTCCAGCGCGGGGGTAGCCTTTGTTCATACCAGTTCAATCCCCCATCTGGAGTATAAGCGACACCCACGATAGACCCCACCATCCAACCCTGTTTGGGGTTGATGAATTCCAAATCAGTATAGTGCGAAGGTGCCCAGTAATAGGACTCTCTACTGGGTGGATGCTTTTCAATCCAGTTTTGTCCATCTGTCATGTGTGAAAAAAACCAGCCATGGTAACAAGCCCATCCCTCAGTTTCGCTCACTATTACAAGACCACGGGTTGTTTTATTGGATTGTTGAGTCCAAGTCTGGCCCCCATCTTGGCTTTGGTATATTCCGTAATAACCTCCCGCCCACATCAGCTGTTTTCCCACAAAACGAATCTGGAAAAGTCCTGTATCAAAGGGCCAAGACTCGACAGGTCTCCAGATGTGCCCTCCATCTACAGTATAGAGGAGTTCCCCTTTTCTACTTGTCCAACCATGCGTGGAGTTCTTGAATGCTACAGTGGGATTGTATTCAGGTTCTGGATTGTCCATATACCATGTTCTACCACCATCAGAAGTGTTCAGGAGCCCTCTGTTTGTAGCAATCCATACCGTATCGGAATCAACAATTTCGATGAAATTGGGACGAATAAGCCGCTCCGAATAGGACAAGGTCCATGTATCGCCTCCGTCTTTGGTTTGCAGCACAACCCCCCAGCCACCTTCCCCTCTCTCTGTCCCAACATCTCCCTTTCCAGTTGCCCACCCGTGAGATGAATTAAGGAAGGCAATATCGTAGAGAGCATCGCTTGCATCGCGCCACGGATTATTCAGTTCCTCCCAGATTGCCACTGGTTCTCTAACGTAGGTTTCCAGAGAAACGGTCAGGTTAATTGTCCCGACAATAGAGCATAGAAGAATGATTGAATAGACTAGGACTTTCAACCCCCTTGCTTGCTTCACTGGATACAGAACCTCAATCAATGGTTTACCGGCCTCTCAACCGTGATTTGTACTCCGTTGCTAATAATTCGTCCGAAGAAAGCAGCTTTGTGGAAAAAGCCCGTTAGTTTACACTCGATGTGATTGATTCAACATCAATTTTCTTGTGAGATGTATAGAATGCAACATCGAAGAGATGGAATTCTGGTTTTTTTCTGTCATTTGACTTATTCCACAGGACTCCATTGATGGTTGGAAGAGGAGGGGGTGAAAATGAGAATGGCGGGCGCGCCAGGATTTGAACTTGGAACGTCCAACTTCGACTGACCTGTTTCCATATAGTGAGTGAATCTCAACTGTAGGAACTTCTGTGTTCCACCCTTCCCTTGCCCGGTGTCACCACCATCCTGAGAACCTAGTCGGATCTCAAGGTGAGCAGGGGCTTTGTCTGTGTTCATCGGAATCGAATCCCTCCTACAGACTTGGCTTTCTTCTCCTGTTCAATTGCTGGTGTATTACTTCCAGCAACAGAGAGTTTTTCCACAGTTCTTGCCGCGGCATGGTCATAATCACTCGACTCAGTTTCGTCGCCGAAACCAAGAAGGTCCGCTTGGACACAGTGAATAGCCGTGGACTCCCCAGGATGTGATACTTCATCCTTCTTGGAGAGTAAGGACTTCCCACGAGGCATCAAGCCCCGTTGAGCATTCGGTCGTGAGTTTCTGCTGCGTGAAACAGCATTAGCCCACTTCCCTAGTCCTCTCACAGAATGAAGTGATTCCGTGAGCGTAATGAGGCGTCCGGCGATGTTGATGGCTCCGTTCTTGTCAGCATTGCACCTATTTCCACAAGTCGGACAAACAAACAGATTTTGCTTCGGTCGAATCCCTTTTCGCCCACACTTCCAGCACATTATGGAGGTCCATGACTCCGGAACCACACGGAAGCGGGATTCCTTGAATTTCATGGACCATCCTATCTGTGCAAGCTGATGTTGCAGGCTCTCAGTGATTCTTGAGAATGCCCAAGAATGAACCAAAGCTCGAAACCGTCTGCTTTTGGATCTTCGGGCGGCATTGCGGATGTTGGATAGTCTACCAACTGATACATAGAGGGTGTATTTCTCAGACAGTTCAAGAATATAGTCAAGTATCTGCCGCACTAGAACACGATCGTATTCCTTGGCTAAATTCTCCCGCTTGGTTCTGAGTGTCTTCAGTTTCTGGATGACCTTGCAGTTCTTCTGTTCGCTATTACGTCTGACGCTCATCTCATGTTGAAGACTCGCAACTTGCCAGTCATACTTCGTAATATTCTGTACCTTGTCCTTCTGGACGAAGTATCTGGTTTCGCGTACCTTCTCAGGAGTGACAAGCGTAGTACAAGCTGCCTTCTCTATTCCTAGGTCGATTCCAAGGACAGCTGGAGGCAATCCAGTGTGGGTTTCTTTGGGAGTGTCGAGTCTTACGGCTAAGGTGACCCACCATTTCTTCATTCGGTCGGTGAAGATCTGCAATGCCTTCACTTCACCTCGTTCCAGCTGAGTAAGATGAAACGGGGACACCTTCAGAGGAATCAGGAGTCTGTCGTGGATTCTTCGCCCTTGAGGATTAGAGTCAAGAGAATTTAGAAGGTCCAGCCACCATCGGGAAACAGATGTGGGGTTCTCTGTCAATCTGAATCTACGTGTGAACACCCATCGGGGTATTCTGCGAGATTGATTGACCTCACAAGGTCGTGACGGTTTCCAGCCCTTTTTACTTCGAAGCTTGAGGTAGCTCTCGTACATGGCTACAGCGGTCTTTCTGCATTCCATCAGTTCGTTCTGAGAGATCCGGCGGAATCGGGCCTTGAAATCATGTGGTACTGTCAGTCGTTGTTTGGTTGTTCTAGTAATCCTTGTTGCGGTCATGGTAAGGCGGTCCACTTTGCCATCATCTATTCTGTCACTATTGCGACCTATTAGTAAATCATTCTCATGCTGTTCAATCACTCCAAGAAAAGCACGTATCACTCGCGTGTCTCTACCAACAATCTGCTTCAATCTTTGCCGTGATATCTTAGTCATTCCATCCCACTTGATTGGGACCTTGACTGAGATTGTTACACTTTTTGACTGAGCCATTGCCTTTCACCTTCGGGTTATAAAGTTCTGACCTATTCCGGCCAGTTGAGTTCACTCCCTCATTTGTTGAGAGGATGTGTTTTGAACTCGTACAATAGTCTACTATGAAGGGTTATAAAGTTATGAAGCGAATTGTTTAGCAATGTCTTTGATATAGCCAAAATGTTTACCAGAAGCTGTAGAAAGGCGGAAATTTATTTAGATAGGAGTTTTATATGGGTACAAAAAACATAAGATAATTATGTCAACTGCGTGGACTCGATGTTAGGAAAAAGGGGAAGGCCCAGAAGGCCGCTACCGTTACATCCCAACAGGGTGTTAACACAGGCAGTCAAAAAGGGACTCTCTGCTGCAGTTGTGATTCAGGGTCGAATCAAGGGTAAGACTACAAGACACCTTCATGAGAGCTCGCAAAAAATATGGCGAAAGGCCAAGAAGAAGTATAGATGGTCAAATGAGCAGAGGAACCCTGATTTTCAATACATCATAGAAGCCGAGAATAACATCCGTAAGAACGGAATGCAGATACTATTCGAGAAAGCTGCGGCCTATGGTAACACTGAGATCCACCGGGTAAGGAGTTCCGATGATACGGTGGGACCACTGAATCAACGGTTCAATACAGGCGGCGCATCTCTCCGCGAGTTTGTTATGACTATGTATCCATTTCCCGATATGAAGTCTCTCGGATCCCGTGCCGGTGAGAATGGCATCATGCAGATGGAAAGGGACGGATATTCACAGTCATCGAGCGGCCCGGAAATCATTCCCACACATGCTATTCCAGAGCTTGACTTCATCGACTCATGCAGACAGCACATCCAGGTGCTCAACGCACACTGTTTCATCTTTAATTTGTCAAACAAAGATACAGGAAGATACGCTAACCTCTTTCTTTTGCGTTCACGCCCCTTCCTTGATTGCATCTACTCGGAGAAAAAGTGCGGTCAACCCAAGTTTCAGGCTGGCACCTTGCGGTTGCTCCGACAAATCAAAGATGAGATAGCTACGCTTCACGACACGCGCACTGGCGACAAGTACACTGTCACCTCCAAATGGCAGATTTCAAAACCGCGATTTGAAACTGGCTTCTTCGAAACGCAGCTGAGGGGGGCTGAGGCATTTGGCGTAACCATTGAAGCTACCAAGGAACTAAGTCGAATACTCAAGGAGGGATCTATCGACAAGGATGCAAATGACAAGCCACTTCCATGCCTGACTGAGAAAGATGTCAAGCAAATTTGGATGAGATGTCTAGAGAAGAGTCGCCGAAAAGGTTCTCAAGTTCACCGGCATCTTCTAGGCCAATTCCATAGCTTCTGGGACATCCGAAGGGCAATACTCACAGAAGAACCAATGGACTCAGATGATGGTTATCTTCTCTGTGCGGAAATCCCTCTAGAAACAGACTCAGGTGTTGGACGAGCAGATTTAGTACTCTTGCACCGAGAAACCGCGCCTAATGGGCTACGCATCTTCTGGCGACCGGTACTGGTTCTTGAATTAAAGACTAGACTCGGCTTTCTCTGGGAGCTGAATCATATCAGAAAATTCTCTGAATCGCGGAATGAACTCGGTTTGGATCAACGCGTTGTCCCAGACTTCCTGATACGGACAAGAACACTCGATAATGACGAATGGAAGGCTGTAGTCGAAGCCACCCCTCGCAGCTCCACAGAGAACCAAGTCAATCTCTATGCGAAAGCGATTGCTGATGTCTACGATTCGTTCACAGATGAAGCAGTCAAATCTCAGATACTAGTAGGAACTCTCATTGCAGATGCGGGGGAGGACCTCAGAAAACTTCGCTTAGTTCTTCGTGCATTCATCATCAAGGTGTTTGAATCAGCTTCTGGAGGAGGAAGTAAAACACCGCGCACTCTCTTCGAACTCGACTCTACCAGTCACATGCCCAAAGCTGCAATAGTAATTCACAAGCAAGGCAGCATGAAGCAGTCTGGAAGAGCTGCTCCACTTCCTTCTTGGATGCCACCATTCGATCCATTTCAAGGAGGATGTGCCAGCGAAAGGAGATTCATCCTTTATCTCTCCGGACGTTCACCGACATCAGGCAGTCAGTCTGCTGCGTGGATTTCCAGGTACTGGCATGGGCTCAGATTACTTCTCGAAGTGGCTGAAGACAAAGAGGCACCACATGTGATTTGGCTCGACCTCGCAGATGAATTCACCGACCCCCTGCTGGCCGAGGCGCGACTCCGCCTACGACCTCTTAGCAACTCCGAAGGTGACCAGTATCGTGCCCAGCCATCAGATATCCGTGAATTCTTCGAGTCGATGACGGTCATAGGACTCTTTCAGGAAGTGGAGACATTCCTGCTTAGAGAGGGAGTCAAACCGAGTTTGGATGGCCTCTTTGACAGTACTAATGCTCACAGATTGGTCGTTGTGAGTGGGTGGGACAAAATTCAAGGCGCAACTCCTGCACGCTACAGGCCACGGTTGAACAGGCTGTTGGCAGCATTGTTGGATCATATTCCGGACAACAAGAATACTACAGTTGTCTGGTTCAACTCTGCTGTACCTAGAGAACAGGGCTCTGTAGTCTATTCAAGAAGGACAATGCTTCCTTTCTATCAGAACTCTCCCCTACTTGGAGAAGTCAATGAGATAGTCTGGAACCTTCCAGTGGCTCCAATGAGTGAGGTCGCGCCGGAAGACTGGATTCTGCCATTTGATTCAGTCACTCCCTCATATGACGACATAAGGGCTATTATCCACCAGGATTGCAAAGGTTATACGATACAGTTGACCCAAATCCCTCCTCTTATCGGATGGTCACAGAAATTCCATAGTGAGTCTTTCAGGTTTGACAAGGGGTTCAAACCTATTGAAATCGATGAGATAGTGCCCGATTCCAATACAAGAACCAGAATGAAAGTGCTCTCATTGAGTCTGGTTCCATGGCTTACGAAACTTCATCCGAACGTAACAATCAAGACTGAGAACGAGGAGCGTGAGGTTTCATCAATTTTGGATGAAATCGCATCTGAGAAGATAATCAACACAGATTCTATCGAGGTGGGGTCAAGGAGATTGGGAGAAACAACGAAGACAGAACCTAGTCTTCTGGATCGTCTGCGATTTCGTCCTAGGGGTACTCGTGGTGGCAAGGCGTATTCGTTTCTGACAATGAATATGATAAACTCGCAGAGGTCCTATCGCTCACCCAACAGACTGAGGACCAGACAGCTGTCAGCGTACGACCCAGCTTCAAATTCCTCAGCTTCCTGCACCGAGGTTTCATTTGGTCAAGTTATTACACTCAAAGAACCAGAATCGCACACCGAAGCGCTTGTCTGCGAAGACCCCCACAACCCTGGAAGGATGCTGGTAGGTATCTTCACCGAAACATCGCAGCCAGACCACTTAGGGTTCATTTGGACAGAAACCAATCCAAAGCGATTGGAGATGATACTCGATAATGACCCAGAAGACTTGAACACGCTAGACCTGCTGTTCAGGAATGCTGAAGAGGAAATTGAATGCTGGCAAAAGGATCCACTGGAATCCGAGTGGAAACCGAGAGGAATGGTCGAGATGGTCTGCGGACATGGAGGTCGTCGGGCTATTCTCAGCAGCATAAAGGAAACCGACGACGACCTTTCTCATTCCAGAAGGCCAATGATTGCAGTTCCAAGTACACATAGTGCCAGAGTCATATCGGAGCTGAGAAAGGTTCTGGAAATGAGTAATGCCAGCATATCGGTGAGAGTAAATCTGGAAGAAACGGATGATGCATGTAGGATTGCATTCATTGACAAGGAGGATAATGCCGTTGTTCACGAGGTTGAGGTCGAGAGTACGCCGGATGCGATATCACTCATTCGATGGCCTATGACATGTAGAATAGCCTTGCGGACACCAAGAGGAAAATCCATTATCTGGAACCCGTTCAATGATATCGACTATGGGGTGTACGACGCACTGAAACCTCTGGTGGAAACCGGTGCACCGAGGAGGGTCGGTGCAGAGGTAGCACCTCTACTGACTGATCTGATTGGGTCACAAGAAGAGAAGAGCCTAGAGGTTGTCCTCTTCCACGATGAGGGCGTCTGTCCCCTTGCAACAGGTGCAGGCAAAGAGCATGCAAAATGCTGGCGTCTGAAACCTCGTGAGGACAATCCGGTCTGGACAGACAGGTTGTTCCATGAAACCATGACCGGAGAAGAGGTATACGGACTGCTTGCCATTAAGCGCATCAAACAAAGGAATAAAACACATGCAGTTAGGCTATTCCTGACCCCTGACGACAAGGATCCAGCGTTCTGCGCCTTTCACGAGGACCGATGGATACGAAGGCTGTTGAGAGAACGTGGGCGAAAAATGCCATGGATGCAGCCTGGCACTTTCATTGCAGCCAGAAACCAGAAGTGGGATGTGGATTTCTACCTTGATGGTAATTTTGTGCAATGGAGCGCAATCTCCACGGTCACCGGTCAGTACTGGGGCTACAACATCTATCCCATTGAGCGTGACTTCACTATCTCATCGAAAGAAGATGCTGACTGTGTAATGGAACAGATAGCGCAGCACATTCCGATAAGCCAGATTCTTAGACCGGAGCAGCTCAGAGAGCGGTTACAGAACAAGCTTATCGGACACGGGAATGAGGTTCCTGAGTGCGAGTTAAGCATTATCCGTGAAGGCAGGGAGCTGAAGGTCGCTCTGACTCGTGTTGGTGGTAGTAATCGGGATGTAATACTTCGCAATACGTTCTTGGTGGAAGAGAGCACAGAAACAGCTGAGTTGATGATAAACTTGCGCGACAGTTTCTTATCAAGTGAGTTCTCCGAGTTCAACATCGTGAACGAGGATGAATTCTTTGATGTACTTGAGGAGCTGCTGGATGAGATGGATGATGATTCATCGGAAGACGTTGAGTCTATGGACGTCGGGTTTTGATCGGACAGCAAGCAATACCCCAAATGCGATTAATCTGATTCGCACCGAAACAATCTTGCAACCATCTCATATCTACACCTAATGTTTTCTTGGAGAATCTTGGGATTTTTAATTCATCTAGATGCATCGCACATAACGCGAAAGGGAAGTCCTTAAGAGTCATTCAAATAGAGCAAGAGCGAATTCGGGGCGCGTAGTCTAGTCTGGACTCACGAAGACCATCTCTTTGTGAGGGGCTGATAAGGCGCCTGCCTTCGAAGCAGGATACCCCAGGTTCGAATCCTGGCGCGCCCGCCACATTCTCTTACTTCTATGCTCATGTCTTCACGGGCACGCGAATTGCTGGCAACTTCTCTGCGTGTTTCAGCACAGTGTGATTAGCAATGCACTAGCTCCAGCTCGTCGATTGAGAGCGATCCTCTGTCTTCGAATACTCTCCTTGCTACTCGAAGTGCATCCAAAGTGATCCACTTGCTTGGAGCTCCTTTCCGTTCTAGAGTAGTTTGCATTCGTCCCACGGGGCAACTCTCAAGATTCCATGACCCGTCATTGTTCTGTTTTCGCAGAAGAATTTCTAGTGCATCATCTATTCTTGAATCGGTAGCATAACCCAACTCTGTGACCACGCTTAGACCTCGGAGTATATCGTAGAAAAACTGAGGAAAGCCGAATCTAAGCCATGATTCCTTTATCACTTTGAAATCATGGTGATCGGCCATGAATAGC
>JAUWOA010000045.1 GCA_030612365.1 Candidatus Thorarchaeota archaeon | reverse complement strand
AGAATGACGCCCGCTGGTTTAATACTCAGGTAGATATCAGCTGTCCCTTGACTACTGACCGGCATCAGAACCATTAAAATGAATTCGGAGATGCTCATTGAGAAACCATTGTTTCTACAAGCAGGTGAAACTAAATGCTCGCTAACGAATTGCGAAAGAAGTACTTGGAATTCTTCAGGCAAAAAAAGCATGCCATAATGGATTCTGCTTCGTTGCTGCCTGAGAACGACCCCACAGTACTCTTTACTACGGCGGGCATGCACCCGTTAGTACCATATCTTCTGGGCCAACCCCACGCTCAAGGCAAACGATTAGCCAACTGTCAAAAGTGCATCAGAACTACTGATATCGACGAGGTTGGCGATCCGACACATCTCACGTTCTTCGAGATGCTGGGGAATTGGAGTCTGGGTGACTACTGGAAAGAAGAGGCTATAACGTGGAGTTACGAGTTCCTCACCTCAAAGAAATGGCTTGGATTCGATCCAGAGAAGCTATCAGTGACTGTCTTCGAGGGCGATGATGACGCGCCGCGTGATGACGAATCAATCAAGATATGGATGAAACTCGATATACCCGAGGGGCGCATCTTCTCCTTGCCTAAGGAGGATAACTGGTGGGGCCCAGCCGGAGCGACTGGCCCATGTGGACCATGCACCGAGATGTTCATCGAGGTCGATACGGTTCCCAAATGTGGAGCGAACTGCAAGCCCGGATGCGGCTGCGGCCACTATTTCGAAGTCTGGAACGATGTCTTCATGCAGTATAACAAGATGGCTGATGGGACATACGAACTGCTAGAAAAGAAGAACGTTGACACGGGGATGGGACTCGAACGTACCGTTGCCATGCTTCAAGGGAAATCCACTATTTACGAGATTGAGCTGGTTGCGCCCCTTGTGGAGAAGGTAATAGAATTCACAGGGAAAGAAATCCTTACAGACGAGGAAGTGCGATTGGCCAGGACAATCGTCGACCACGTGAGGTCCGCAGTGATGATTATGGCAGATGACCGCAGGATTTCACCGTCCAATGTGGAACAGGGCTACATAGTTCGTCGACTCTTACGGAAGAGCATTCACAGTGCAGATAGACTTGGAATCCATCAGGGATTCATGAAGGCTCTTGCTGAGATTGTTATTGAAATGTACAGAAGTGTGTATGATGAGGTTGAGAGAAACCGGGATTTCATTATGCAGAATCTTAAGGCAGAAGAAGCGAAATTCAGGAAGACACTTGGTAAGGCACTCAGAAAATTCGACAGGATTCTCAATGAAACAGGGACAGTGACCGGTAACGACGCGTTTCTTCTATTCACGAGCTTTGGACTCCCCCTTGAAATGACCAGAGACCTAGCTGAAGAGAAAGGCATTAAGATAGACATGAAGGACTTTCGAAAGGAGTTCGAACACCATCGAACGATATCCAGAACTGCAACAGAGGGCAAGTTCAAGGGAGGTCTCGCAGACCATAGTGAGGAGATCACGAAACTCCACACAACAACTCATCTTCTTCAGGCCGCTCTTAGAAAGATCCTCGGTGACAAGATCAGCCAGACGGGCAGCAACATTACGAGAGAACGCCTTCGATTCGATTTTGCGTTTGACAGGAAACTGACACCAGAAGAGGTTCAACAGGTTGAGGACCTCGTGAACAAGGCGATTGCAGGAAACTTGGAAGTAACTCAATCATTCATGACCTTCGATGAAGCAATCAGTCAGGGTGCGCTAGCGTTTTTCAAAGAAGTCTACGGCGAAACCGTATCCGTGTACAGAGTGGACGATTTCAGTGTGGAACTCTGTGGAGGCCCTCACGTCGAGCATACCGGAGTTTTAGGGCGCTTTAAAATCGCGAAACAGAAGAAGATTGGAGCGGGTATAATCCGAATCAGAGCGATACTGGAATAGTCCTGTTAGTTTATTCGAAAGGTCTATTTGTCCTCCGACATCCTTAGCTGACAGACAGACCCCTACATCTGAATGGGATTCGTGAAGACTATGGGAAAAGGAACATACTCCAGACTATTCGGCGGCGGGGACAAGGACCTCCAAAAGAAGGCTGCTGATCTCCTTTTGCAGCTCGGTAAGGCACTTCAGTCAGCTAGTGCCAAGATGCATGTCGGCGCAAAAGCGTGGTTGAAAGGCGATATTGAAACTCTCAAAAAAATCAGAGATGAGGTTGTCAAGTTAGAGAGGGAATCCGACTCCATCAAGGATGAATTCGTCGAGAGCGTCTTCTCGAAGCACGCATATATGCCTCAGCAATCGCAAGAGCGATACCAGCTCGTCATTCATATGGACAACATCATTGATGCCGCTGAAGAGGCGGTCCGAGTGCTAGCCCTTGGGTACAAGAATAAACCATTGGAAGATATCGTAGAGATGGCTGAAAAATCTTGGATTTGCACTGACCTCCTTCAAGATGCTATCAAGTATATATTTACTGACTTCGAAAAAGCTCTGAAGTACGCACGAAAGGTGAGTGTTGTCAGAGAGGAAGCGCGAGACCTGAAGTTTGAGCTCCACAAGAAAGTGTTCCGTGGTAAGAAGTTCGACCCATCGGAAGGCTTGTTCTACCACGTTATTTCAAGGCGAATCACAGAGGTAGCTATACAAGCGGAACTAACGGCAGATTTCATTCGCACTATCGTGATTAGATACTCCTAAACGGAGGACCATCTCACTTGGATCCGCTCATCTTCACAGCCCTCTTGGTCATCGGCTTCATTGTTGCATTTGCAATAGGAAGTAATGATGAGGCCATGGCTCCGGCAGTGGGTGCGAATGTCTTCTCGGTCACCATTGCTGTTGTGCTAGGTGGAATCCTCAGCATCATTGGAGCCGTGTTCTTTGGTGGAGGAGTATCTGAGAAGGTTGGTTCCGAGCTTGTCAGCGGGAATGAGTTGAGCATTGCGATGGTCTTTGCCATAATGATCTCGATGGCGATATGGCTGCTGCTGGCTTCTGCATCAAAAGGCCTTCCAATAAGCACGACTCAATGCATAGTGGGGGCAGTTATCGGTGTCGCGGTAGTGGCACCGTTTCTTGGAAAAGAGGGTTGGGGCATTGCATCCATTGATTGGTCAGTCATACTGCAAATCCTCGGAGGCTGGGTGTTGTCCCCCATAGTAGGCTTCGTAATCAGCGCGGCCGTATTTCGCGTTGTCAGGAGGTTTCAGAGTCGTGCAAAAGGCTTTACAGATCGCGAGAGGCAGGAACGGGTTGCATCCTATGGACTGGCATTTTTCCTCATTATAGTATCATTGAGCAGAGGCGGCAACGACGTGGCCAATGCAGTAGCTCCTCTTGTAGTGCTGTCTGATTTCCAAGGAACGTTTAGTTTCGGACCGTTTGCTATCCCAGGTGTTGTGGTCCCACTTCTCATCGGAGGGATTGGGATGGCGCTTGGTCTAATCGTTGTGGGCCGCAAAGTCATCAAGACTCTTGCTACCGAGGTCGTGACCCTTACACCTATGTCAGCCTTGTCCGCCAGCATTTCAGTGGCTCTTGTGATGTTCGTGGGAACATACGTGGGACTGCCACTCAGCGGCACTCATGTCCTGGTGGCCGCACTGATAGCGGTCGGTTGGGTTTCCCGAGGGCCCATCCAGATGAAACAGGTCAAAATCATTCTGATTTCGTGGGTGATCACCGTTCCTATCTCTGCAATCCTTGGTGTGATTACTTTTATCCTGCTTAATCCCTTCTTCCCGATGCCATAGCATACATTTGTTTGGCTTCAACTCTCGATTTCCGGTATTCGATGTATGAGCAGATAGTTTCTGGCCAAGGATCCGAGCTGTTTCGCTTCGTCTTCTGTAAGATGTACCTTCAAGCCGGCTTCAACGCTTGTGCTTCCTGTTGCTTCAATAAGCGCTAAATCAGCCCCCGTGACGATTTCCTCTAGAACGGGGCACATTCTGCTGTCGCCTGTAAATGCGATAACTGATTCGCCGATACTCACTCTATACCCAAGAGCGGGCATCAAGAGATCTTCCCCAGTGGCATTCTCCGATCCGAAGTGTTCCACTTCCAGCGAGTGAACGTGAAAGAAGTCAGTATGGAACTCTGAATCGTGCCCCATCTCTTGGACTCTGATTTGGAATGGAAGAGTGTCACAGTAGCTGTCCTTGAATATTCTTATTGTACTCGACGCTTCTTTGCATCCCTTCGGGATCAGTATGTCAAGAGGGATGGACCGTTTCAACATCCGCAAGAATCCGAGAAGGGAGTACAAGCCACCCATGTGGTCGAAGTGCCCGTGAGTTATAACAATCAGGTTTAGCTCGCTTACAAAATCTAGACTACCCTGTGAAAGCAGGTCTCGGAGTGTGCCATCGCCAACGTCAGCAAGTAGAATCTTTCCACTGAATTTCGATACTATGGCGATATTTGTCGCTACACCTGCTGCACTGAAGAGCACATCAACTCTGACCTCATCATTCTCCCAGGCCACTGAATGTGTTTCAGTCAGGTCGTTCATTGATTTTCACGATGCCTTTCTTCAGACGATCGATCGCAATCCAGGTTACGTTTAGTCATAGTCGTTATTGATTGTCCGGTTCAAACACTTTCTTAATCTCTCTGTCAAACTCATCATCATCCTCCGGTTCATAGATGATGTGAGATTTTGACTTCAGTTTCGCAGGAGCATCCCAGTGTGTTCCAGCTCCGAATATGAAGCCGCCTCCAAAAGAGAGGATGCTTAGGACAACCCCAGAGGATGAAAACGGGAGAAATGCCGTAAGTGCAAGAACTACGGCTAGCCCACCGATAGTACTCGATGCAAGGCCAAGCAACAACCTATCCGATGATTTGAGGCTCTTCATACCCCCCACGATGTATCCGAATCCAATACCAACGATAAGGGAAGGGATGCCGTAGAGCGCCTCTGTATACAATTCAGGTTGCATCAAGGCTCACACCTATTGACGATGATTCAACCTTAAAGGCTGATAATCCTTGCCATCGAGATGGACGGAGGTGTCCCTATCCTCTGGCGTTACTACCACTTATCAAAGTGAACAATCTCGTCCAATGCTTTTCGTGGCGTTCGTGTCTTCTCTCGTTCCTTGTTCTTTTCGTCAAGATGTTCCGGACTACCCTCATATCCGATGAAGACCACAGTTGCTATCCGGTAGTCATCCGGAATGCCCGTGAATTCCTTGAGATTGTCCTCCTTCCAACCAGCAGTAGGGTGTCCCATTAACCCAAGATGAACGGTCTGAAGCAACATATTTTCTACTGCAAGACCGACATCCATCATGTAGTATGGTTGGCCATGTGCGGGACAACCTGTTTCAGGACGAGATGCAACGAGTATCATCACAGGAGCCCTTTCGGCCCAGTAGTTTCCCCTTGACATCGCAGTGTTTACCTGCGCTCTTACTTCAGGGTCTTTAATCACGACAAAGTCCCATGCCTGAGTGTTTCCGCAGGATGGAGCCTTGCGACCTGCCTCGAGGATTGATTCAAGTGCCTCATCGGACACTGGTTTTTCAGAGAATGCTCTGCCACTCTTCCGTTTCTCAATCAGATCTAGAAGCATGATTCAGCCCTCCGGGAGGCTATGTAACTACGTCCATGATTTCATCACAGTGCTTCGGGATTGGTTCACTACCGCATCCCTTTCCCATCCAGCATACCAGGTCGTTACCTTCTTGGTGCATCTCTTGTCCACAGTGCATGGAAACTGCGGATTCGTGTCCACATTTCCTACAAACTAGTTTTGCCATATCAAATACCTCAACAGAAATTCTATCTTAACTATGGTGAAGTGTGCTTAAGAGTCTGTGTGTCTAGGACATAAGTCGAAGTTTCAAATCTAGTTCGGATAGTACTTCTTCGGATCCTCAGCGTACACTTTCTCAGTCGTCTTGTGCGCCCCTGGAGTATCCAGCTCAACATCACGCTTCAGTGAGCGGTCTTCTGAGAGAATCTCCTTGAAAACCTCGTTCTGGACAATGAGCCGCTGAACCTCATTACTGCCAGTCCAAATCGTCGCAAGGCGAGCATCACGGAATAGGCGCTCGATTGGGTACACATCTGTGTAGCCAATGCCTCCAAGAATCTGCATTGCCTCGCTCACCGCTTGGAAGCCCGCTTCGGTGCAGAACGTCTTTGCCTGAGAGACCTCCTTGCGGCACCACTCGCCTGTATCAGCAACCTTTGCGGCGCGATAGATTAGACCACGCGCTGCATCAAGTTCAGTGGCACAATCAGCCACCTTGAAGCTTATCCCCTCGAATCGTCGAATCGCACGGCCAAAAGCCTCTCTCTTGTGAGCATACCTGACAGCTATCTCCAACGCTGCTACCCCCATCCCGACGGCACCGCTTGCAGAGGTTAGACGTTCTGGCACCATCATTGCATTAAATACATCATTTCCGCCGTTCAGTTTTCCGAGAAGGTTCGCTTCTGGAATCTCGAGGTTTTCCATGACTATTCTTGCTGCACCCATGCCTCGACAACCCATGAGCTCATACTCTTCTTCGACTCTAACCCCATCATCACGATCGACCAAGAATGCACTGAGGGACTCATGCGGTTTGGCTTCAAAGTTGGTCTTAGCATAGATCAGGAAGTAGTCTGCACCTACGCCCCCTGCTACAAAGCGCTTCTCGCCGTTCAGAATGAATGAGTCATTTTCTTTGACTGCAGTAGTTATCGTTCCAAAGAAATCCGAACCACTTCTGGGCTCTGTGAGGCCTTCGCCTCCGATTTTCGTCCCCTGAAGAGTTGGAAGAAGATAATTGACCTTCTGTTCCTCTGTGCCGAATTTTTCTATCCCCTCTCCGATGATGCTAGGTAGTGAGTATGCACAACCGAGCCCAATCCCTAGCACGCCCACCTCTTCAACAGCCAGCATTTCGGAAACCCAACCGAGACCTCGGCCGCCATACTTCTTGGGAAATCTGAGCCCAAGAAGGTTCTCCTTTCCAGCTGCCTTTACGAATTCAGAGGGGTACTCTTTATCCTTGCTGTCCATTTTGAGAATAAGCGTGCGATCGACCTTATCGCGAACAAAGGCGCGTACTTCGTCACGGATCTTTTTCTCATCCTTGCTGAGCAGAACATCAAACAACAGTCATACCTCGCAGGAAACAGGTTAAGCACCGTGCCATAAGAGTATGCCGCTGACAAGAATCGAGGAGCTGACAACATCACTTAAGCAACGACTTCAGAGTGTCCTCGGACCCTCCCGCTTTTGTGATGCTGATGGCATCTGTCGGACAGACCATCTCACAGACCAGACATAGTATACACTCGCTTTCGCGCACGGGATCTACTACATTGCGACCAATGCTGTCAGTCCACGCAATGAACACATCTGTTGGACATGATGTGATACACTTCATGCATCCAATGCACGACTCCATATGTACTCCAACCGTTGTGCCGTGAATCACTCCATCTCCACGACGGTGTGTGGTCCATACAGCATGTCCATTGTGCTCTTTGGTGACTTTCCAAGAGTCACGGTAGTCCTTTTCGATAGGCACAGGAATCGAGATGAAGCGCATCCTTATAGAGAATCCGACACCTCAAATAAGTCGCCAGAAGCCAACTTACTCAAAATCGGCTAATCTGCTCTCGCCTTTGATCTTCTGAAGGGGGGTTAGATTCAATGATGCTTCGAGCGTGCCTAGGTACTTGCCCTCGCTGTCACGCATGGCGAAGTATCTTATGAGTATCTTTCGTGTAGTTTCTCCATCTGGTAAGTCTATCCAGAAGGCGACTTCGTCACCCTTGCCACTCTTCAAGTACTTGACAACTTTCTCTACCTTGTCAAGGCTGCCTTTTGGATGACAAATGCGTACGTTCCTACCTATGACACCTGGTCCTCGCTTGAATATGCGAGTGCCATGCTGATTCCAAAAGAGAACATTGTCATCTGCATCCACTACTGAGAACTCAATCGGTAGCGTGTCAAGCATTACCGATAGGACCTCAGGGGACATAGCCTTCAAGGCATTCATGAGAGGTTCAATGGTCATTATCAATACAGTCTCCAGTCTTCATTATGCATAAGGCAAACCGCCTCAGTAACGAGTACGAGGGCAGTTACTCTCAGCCTTAAGGTTTTCCACGTGGCACCATAGAGCCTAGCGTTTCCGGAGTTTTGGAATGGCGATAACAACAACGACTAATCCCACGATAAGTCCTATTAGTGGACTATTTGGAAACACAGTAATTGCAGCATCATTCCCATAGCTTGAAATTCCCAAAAGGCATTGCGTTATGGTGGCCGCAATGAAGAAGGAAAGAGTCCCGCCAGGTCAGCGTGTCACGAAGAGATTCCCGATTCTCCACGTTGAACAGCCGATGGAGTTCAATCCCAAAACGTGGCGGTTCAATGTCACAGGGGAGGTAGACATCCCGCTAGAATTGACCTGGAAGGAATTCCTAGCACTTCCTTCGCACACGATCACAAGCGATTTCCATTGTGTCACCGGATGGAGTCGACTGGACAACGAATGGGAGGGCGTGCTTGGTAAGACCATTTATGAGATTGCAGAAGTCAGAGAGTCTGCAAAGCACGTCGTTATGATTGCGCACTCTGGTTACACGAGCAACACAGCAATTGAGGCATTCCTAGCGGATGATAGCATTCTCGCTTACAAATGGAATGGTGAGGAGTTAGAACAACAGCACGGAGGGCCCCTCAGATCGGTTGTAAGCTCGATCTATGCATACAAGAGCGTTAAATGGCTCATCGGTCTGAAGTTCGTAGAGAAAGACGAACCGGGTTTCTGGGAGGTCAGAGGATATCATAACAAGGCAGACCCTTGGAAAGAAGAGCGATACACCAACGATTAGTAGAAGCGTTCAGACGGGCATACTACATATCAAGACCAGACTCTTGAAACGAACTATCAAGAACTCTGTTCAAGTTCTCGGCAACTGTTGCTAAGCCTTAAGTGGTAGGATTCTCTATATTTGAAGGACCGGCCAGTGAGCATGGATTCTGACTTGCCGCGTTGCACGCTTAAGAGAGGCGTCCGGAAATGGACGAAGTTATCATCCAATACATGACCACAACAGGTCTGCACAAGTACGAGAGCTTTGCTGTCAACTCCAAGGATATCTTCCTTGATTTGCGCGACATTGCAGTGATAGATCTCACACCACTCATCTGGTGTTTGAAGCTTGAGGAGCTAAACCTTCGAAACAACAAGATCCAAAGCATCGATCTGAGCCCCCTCAGGAAATGCCTTGGTCTTCAGGCACTTCGACTGGATCGGAACCTCCTTTACGAGATGGACCTGTCCCCTCTGAATCATTGTATCGATCTTGAGGAAATATACCTCACCCGTAATCTGTTCAAGCAGGTTGACCTCTCGCCATTGTTCTTCTGTCCAAGGCTCAAGGTCTTGGAGCTTGAAACCTCAGTTGTGCTCAATGCAGACATCCAACTTAGGTCCAATGGAACCTGGCCGAAGGTGTTGCTGGACAAATTCCATAGAATCCATTGGCAGGTCGATGAAGCAGCTTAGAAGCACAGCAACCTATCACAGGAATCTTCTGTTTTTCACAATAGCGCATATTTGGCAAGACTTATAGGTATTACAGATATATGTCGCTTTGCTATACATCCAGATACTACATGCTGGAGGTCACATACAAATGGCAGAACTAATACTACTGGGATTGGTAAGCTTCCTGCACGACCTTTTCACCGTGATGTGGATTGGCGGAATGCTTGTCCTCGGGTTTGTTATATTACCGACCATAAAGAAGACACTAGGACTAGGTCCTGAAACAAAGAAACTGATTGAGGCCATCAGAAAGCGGCTAAGCATGCTATCATACATATCAATGATTGGTCTGTTAGTAACAGGCATATTGCTAAGCAGAATCTCTCCCCTGTACTTGGGACCCCTTAGCTTTGGCAATGAGTTCTCGACTTGGCTGGCCATCAAGCATCTTATGATTGCCCTGATGGTAACTATCTCGATCGTTAGAAGCATAGTAATTCCCAAGAGGGCTATGCCTGAACCCAAGAAAATGAAGCTGAACGCATCACTGCTGATGCTGAACATCGTTCTTGGGATTGGAGTTCTACTACTGAGCGGATTCATCGCTGCTGCTAATGTAGTGTTCTTGAGTACGCCTTGAAGGAAACTACGATGAGCGGATGCTCCAGACGCAAGAGGGAAGGAATCAAATGGTGCACTGAGGAGCCTCATTACTGAGGAGGATAATGTGTTGTCCAGCGATAACTCCCACCGCCCTCTGGAGCCTCTGCCAATTGTCAGAGCTCTCTTTCTCACCTTTATTCAAGCTCACCCACAATCGACCGGATATAGTCTGATGAAGGCTATATCGAGTTTCACTGATGGCGAATTGAAGCTGAAATCAGGCACGGCCTATACGGAGTTGCGTCGCCTGGAGAAACTGGGCTTCGTCAGGTCAGCACAAGAAGAGGTGGGAAGGAAGCGTCGAGGCTACGAAATAACGCAGGCAGGAGAGATGGAGCTGGCACAGATTGCTCATCAAATGCGGTTCAGGATTAATCGTGTTTTGAATCCATTGCTTGCTCTTATGGAGTCGCTCAATAGCAAATCGCCCTGATCGAGGTAGAATGAGATGGATATTGGCCTGAAGGAAAAGCATGTCTTGATAACTGGAGCTTCTGGCGGCATAGGTCTTGAATTGGTGCGCGCTTTCTTGATAGAAGATACGAAAGTCACTGCCACTTACAACCATTCACGAGATGAGCTTGATAGGATTCAGGAGAACTGGCAGAAGCAGCTTGCAGTTGTCAAGGTTGATGTGCAAAAAGAGTCAGAAGTGAAGTTTCTGTTCGAGCATTCTCAGAATACATTCGGACGAATCGACATAATGGTGGCGAATGCCGGGATTGCCAATCATGTGGCAGCTCCCATACATGAGATGAGCCTGAAACAGTGGGAAAGCACAATGGCGGTCAATCTCACAGGCGTATTCCTGTGTTCAAAATACTTCGTTGAAAACCTAGCCAATAATCAGGGAGATCACGCGTCACTCATTCTGATTGGTTCAACGGCAGGATTGATCGGAGAAGCGTGGTTCGCAGATTACGCTGCATCAAAGGCGGCCCTACATGGACTTATGATGAGCATCAAGAACGAGATAGTGTATGTCGCGAAGAAGGGAAGGGTCAATCTAGTGAATCCCGGTTGGACTCTAACACCCATGTCTGAAGAGGTTCTTGCTGACAGCGAGAGAGCGACCCGAATTTTGCAGACGATACCATTGCGAAAAACTGCAGTACCTGAGGACATTGCAGGGGCCATTCTTTATCTTGCTTCGGACAAGCTGTCGGGTCATATCAGTGGGCAGACTATCACCGTTGCAGGAGGAATGGAAGGACGTGTGCTTTACTCGCGCAAGGATTTAGAATCAGACGTTGATGAGATGACACAACGATGAGTTCGTTTGATAACCTTAGTCTTGTATATGACCGGTCCATCAATTGGGATGGAAGACTCAAACGCGAATTGCCGTTCATTCTGGACGCGCTCTCAGAATCAGGCGGCAGCAGAGTTCTCGACATGGCTTGCGGGAGTGGAAGGCACTCTGTCGCACTGGCTCTCGAAGGCGCAGATGTTGTTGGTTTCGATAGCAGTACGAGCATGATTCAGGCCGCCAAGGAACTCGCTGCCAAAAACGGGGTGGCACCAAGATTCATGGTTGCAGACATGACGAATCTGGAAACCGTCCTGAAGGAAAAGTTTGACCTCATCATCTGCCTCGGAAACTCTCTGGCCCTAGTGCCTTCGCTATTAGAAGCAAAGAAACTTCTCTCAGCCGTTCACTCCTTGTTGAACTCTAAAGGTGTCTTTGTAGCCCAAGTCCTCAACTTTGAGCAAATCAAGAAAACCAAGTCCAGGTTCTTTCCTCCGAAAGGAGGGGTCACTAGTAAGGGAAACCTAGTTATCTTTGCCCGGTTCTTCAGTCACCTTGATCTTGAGGAATCAACCACGCTCGTATTGACCTCATTTATCAAAAGCTCTGAGGGGTGGTCATCCACAGTATCCTCGCAGAGCGTCCTTCAACTCGATCAAGAATCCCTTACCCAGACCGTACGTGCAGCGGGCTTTGGTCAATTTGAGGTGTACTCTGACTACGGGGGTAATCCGTTCGCAAGTGCAGAACACAGAAACCTCGTCATCAAGGCAAGAAAGTAGAAGCTCACGGAAACGGTGGTTCTTCTCCTTGGAAAATTGGACCGAACCCCTTGACTTCAATGGCGATACGCGAATCCCGCAGGAGCTGATCGCATGCTACCATCCATGCCGTATTTCCGGAGGAGGTTCTGGGCCATCTCCCGGTTAGCCAGGTAGAGAGGTTGTCGCATGTCGCTGAGGTTGGAAACCTTGCGGCAAAGCCTCCAGCCCAGGAGCCTGCGTAAAGCAAAACTAACCGTTCGACGTGCGAGTTTTGTCTTCTCGCTGATGTCCTTCGGGCTCATTGGGCCACTGACAGTCAGACCCTTTAGCACTATAAGCGCGCTTTTTGGAAGATTAGATGACATCATTCTTTTTGCCACCCTTAGTTAGCATTTGTGCCCAATGCACACTAATCTGAAAGGTGTTAGTCCCGCATTGAAAATAGTTCTTCTATAAGATATGCTTTTTGTTGACCGTAACGACATTAGCCTATCATTTATTCGACTCATCTTAAAGTCTTCTCGAAAGTTGACCCATCTGCCAACTAATGCCGTTTGAGATGAAGTGGCGGCAAGGACCAGCAATTGCCAGTCCCGACCCGAGGTTGCTCCAAAAGAAAGGCACAGCAGTGTGTATTTCCCTCCTACGCATCAGGGCTCGACAGCTTTCTTATTCCCGAGATAGCAAAGATGCAACCCACACTCAGCAAAATAGTAGGTCCAGTGAGTGCGAAAAGTACTTGATAGTCCAAAGGTCCAATCATACTCTCCAGCACCGCCTCCAAGTCATTGATAGCCAAGAATGCGAAGAACAATAACGAACCGATCAAGGTGGCCATGGGGATCATTATCGCCATCGTCATGTTAGCTTGATGAGCTGGTGACTTTGTATCTTCGTAATTCGGATTGCGGGCAGTGACTCCAATCGCCACCATAGACGAGCCGATGACAACCATGAGTCCATATCCTAGAAGCAACAACGCATCCACTGCACCAAGGCCAAGGATGAAAGTCATCCCAACAACCACAATCAATGCCAGAAGCACATCAGCGATTAGAGCCATCACAAGCCGAGCCTTGACGAACCTTGACGCACCCCGAGGAGCACTCTGGATGATCCATAGCTGGTCCTTGCTCTCAAGAAATCCGGTCCCGACAAAAGGAAAGGCTCCCACCATGGCAAACATCATTCCAAACATGGAGATTATTTGTACGAGGTCCTTGTCAGCCCCAAAATCCGTGAAGAGGGTCATGATGAGTGGAAGGACAATGGCCAAGATAACTCCATAGAACATCTTGGAAAGGTTCTGCGCCTTCCTGAAGTAGTCTTTCATGTTGACGACCAGCAGGGCACCAAATGAGTCACTAGTGAGTTTCCTTACAATTCGGAGAATGGAATTCTCTTTGCCAACCGTTATGATTCTCTGCGTTCGAGCTCCTGCGGTGATGGTGAACACCCTGCCTGCGGCCCCGAGTGTCAGACCCAGAACAACGACACTGAAAACACCTGCCAACAGAGTACTGACTAGCAGATCGAATTGAAGTATAGTGCCGAAGAACGCAACTTGAGATTCAGTAAGGCCAATCCCGTTGAACGTGATGGCAATCCAGCTTATGACATCAGCACTCCATGTGAAAGGCAGAAACAGAAAGACATCCGTACCTAGAATCTCAGTCATCATTGGCGCAGCGAATATCCGAGAGTATGCGGACAGTGGTCGTCTTCCCTGCCCCGTTGGGACCGAGAAAACCGAATCTGCCGCCTGTAGCAACCTCTAGGTCCAGATTTCTAACAGCTTGCACTGTGTCGAAGTTCTTGCACAGCGCTTCTGTTTTGATGCTAATTCCGTTTTGTGTCATCGAAATCACTTAGTTAAATCTTTACCAGATTCTTATACATTGTTCAACAAGTTTATATATATACTTTACCTACTAAGCATGAAAGAAATGCTGGGATGCTGATTTACAGTGGACTAGCAAAGAAAACGAGGACCGAAAATGGAACTACTGTCACCCCATGAAGCGATTGTCTGGTGGGAATTTCAGCACGCAAAGTCTACAAGTGACATTGCGAGCGAGTATGAGAGAAGCGGCAGAGTCCCGCAGTACGTATTGGATCTTCTCGAAGAGTCCGATTCAAAGGTTGTTTTCAAGGATGCAGGATATGTATCAAGAGTGCTCAATCGCGCACGAAAGAAGATTGCGAAGGCATTGACAGAACATGCCACTAGCCATCGCTTGGATATTGAGAGCCTCTTGGACTACAAAGGATTGCTCATTGGTTTTGACTATCAGGCCAATGCTCAGGTGTACATTGTTTTCACCATGGATCTTGGAGTCATAGTCTGGTATGCTCACGACTCTTATGCAGGCAAGCTTTGTCCAGAGTGTCCCAAGGAAGCAGAATGTAGAGAATCTTTGGATACAATCATGGTAGAGTATGACATCAAACTGAGACCGGACGAAGAGCAATTGTACATGACCAAGCGGTCCATTGCAATCTTCAACAAGCTCGCAGCCAAAGAAGTTCCTCGTTACAAGAGAAAGGAAAAGTGATGAGAATGAAGAATGAAGGAAAAGTGATCAAGCCACCAAATGAGGGCGTAGTTAGCGGGAGGGTGTTCAAACCGTCAAGCGCATTTAGAAATAAGCTGTGGATCGAGGGGGTCTTGACTGCCACAACGATATGGGCGATAGCTGTCGGGTTTTGGTTGGGCTTCGCATACCTTATCGCGCTTGATGATGGTTGGGCATTCTGGGCCTACATTGAGATATGGTGGACGCCCGTGAACTCTTGGATTGGAGTCATCTACACCTTCTGGGTTGTGGTTACCCTGGTTGTGGTGCCGATGTACATCAATCGCATTGAGTACTCTGTGATTGCCGAATCAGGAAAGACCATGCCAGAAATCTATGTGAAGAAAGGCATTATCAGAATAACCAAGAAACACGTCCCCTTCAGGACTATCACTAACATCTCCAGTACATCAGGGCCTTTCGACCGCCTTTTTGGGATTGGCAACGTCCTAATCGAGACTGCAGGATTTTCGGGTAGTATGATGGGGCCTGAAGAGAAGATTGAGGGCGTCAGGTTCTACGAGGAAATTAGGGACTTCATCCTCAACGAGCTACGCAAGTTCAGAGATCCCTATGTCACTGGCACAGAGGTAGTACTCCCGCGAGAGGAGCCCGTGCCAAGGATGGCTGACAGTCTTGATGATGAAATGTTGATAACTCTCCGGGAAATAAGAGATGTAATGAGAAAAATTGAGAACAAGTTAGGTGATGGAGGTCAATGAAATGGGAACAGAAGGCAAGGTAATCAAACCACCAATTGAGTCGATGATGAGTGGACGCAAGTTTCGTCCAAGTATACGATTCCGTAACAAGATGTGGTTGCAAGGAATAATCATAGTTGTGGTAATCTGGTTCACGTTGATTGTGTGTATAATAGGACTTGCTGGCATGGTTGTTGGTCCTTCCGGACACCAGGCATTCATGGACACGTATTGGATTCCGCTCAATCAGTGGTATTGGGCAATAGCATTAGCCTTTCTCGTTCCAGGAATGATCTATTATCACATTTACATCAATTCAATCGAATATTCTGTGTTAGGTGAAACAGGGGAGGCAAGCCCTGAGATATATGTCCAGAAAGGAATCCTCAACATAACAAGGAAACACGTCCCCTTCAGAACTATCACCAATATCTCCAGCAGGGCTGGGCTGTTCGACAGGTGGTTTGGAATCGGGAGTGTTGAGATAGAAACGGCAGGACACTCTGGACAGACGATGTCCGGTCCAGAAGAGAAGCTTGAAGGAATCACATTCTACGAGGAACTCAGGGATTTTGTCTTGATGGAGTTGCGTAAGTTCACAACCCCCTATGTGACTGGCACAGAGGTTGTTTTCCCAGGGGATGAAACAGCTCCGAGGATGGAAGGCACTCTTGAGGATGAGATACTGCTCGTTCTAAGGGAGATACGTGATCTCCTCAGGAACCAGAGAAATTAGGCGCAAAGGAGAGTTGAAGATGGGCTCATCTGATGGAAGAGTTATCAAACCTCCTGTCGAGAGCGTGGTGAGTGGTAGAATTTTCAAACCCGCTCCCGCCTTTCGCTACAAGAAGGGGCTCAAGTTCGTTCTCCTTGCCCTCGCACTATGGGTTGTATTCTATCTGGTGTTCTTTGCTAATCCTTGGATTTCATGGTTCCTGCGTGAGGGACTACGCATGGAGTATGGGCTTGAAATATGGTTCTTGGAGGATACATGGGTGACGGGTAGCCAATGGTATTGGATACTCACCATGATCTGGTTGATTCCTGCACTGATATGGACCCATCTCTACGTCAGAAGCATTGAGTACTCGCTAGTTGCATACTCGGGAGAAACTATGCCTGAAGTATTTGAGAAAAAGGGTATCATCACAATCGTTCACAAACACGTTCCATTCCGTTCAATTACGAATATCTCGACTAGAGCTGGACCATTGGATAGATTATTTGGAATAGGCGTTGTGCGTATTGAAACAGCGGGACAGTCAGACGGAGCGCAGCACCCGGGTTTAGCCGCGGGGCTCATCCATCAGTTAACCAAGGGTTCAGGAGATCAACGTATCGAGGGAATTGCGTTTTACGAGGAGGCAAGGGATTTCATTCTCAAGGAGTTGCGGATGTTCAAGGGGTCACCCTTAGCTACAA
>JAUWOA010000186.1 GCA_030612365.1 Candidatus Thorarchaeota archaeon | reverse complement strand
GGAGGGCATTAGGACCTACCAACCTTTTGCAAACCTGGACTTCATCTCGATTCCTTTGGGACGCTATATCCAGAATCATCTGGACTTTGCAAAGGGACTCAACAAAGTACCGAAAATCTTCAGTGTCAATTATTTCCTTCGCGACAAGGAAGGGAACTACCTCAACGGAAAGCATGCCAAGAGGGTGTGGCTCAAGTGGATGGAATTGCGAGTCCACGGAGAGGTGAGTGCCCTCAGAACCCCGACTGGGTTTATCCCGAAGTATGATGACCTAAAACGTCTTTTCAAGAGCGTCCTCGGTCAAGACTACAAAAAGAAGGACTACGAACAGCAGTTTGAGATTGAAGTCACGGAGTTGCTGGCGAAGATTAGGAGAATTAGGAAAAAATACCGCACGAGCGTGCCGGATGCACCAGACATTCTGTATAGATTGCTTAACGCGCAAAAATACCGGCTCCTTGCAGCTAGAGCTCAATTCGGGGATAGCATTCGTCCCAGTTTGTTTGAAGATGAATAGTCGGGGCGTTTGCTAGTGGTTACATTGGTTCATCTAGGCTTGACTTATCGAATAGGTATCATCTTAAGCTGTACCTACTAATGGTGAAGCTATGACGCAAGGGGCACCTGTGAACAGCTCTCGAAATGATGGTGCTCCTGCCGCCAGTCAACCTCAAGAGAACTACAAGGCATTGGAGCTTGTTGCCTACACACTCTTCGCGATAGGTCCGATGGTTGGAAATGGTGTCCTTGTAATGCTTGACGCAATGGCTTCTGACTTCAACGTGAACCCTACTGACGTCATGCTTGCCATCACTGCCTTCATGATTCCATTCGCAATTGTTCAGCTCTTCTCAGGAGCAATTTCAGATACCAAGGGAAGAGTGCCTGTGCTCACGTTTGGGATTCTTGTATACTTGATCGCTATGCTATTAGAGATCTTTTCAACTTCCCTCCCGATGTTCATCTTAGCTAGCGTCATCAGCGGCATTGGATTTGGCTTTGTAAACCCCGTTCTTGTTGCTCTTATTACAGATGGCTGCTCACCTTCTAGCATTCCTAGGAGGATGGGGGTTGTCGGGGCACTGGCTGCGATAAGTGTCGGTTTGGGTCCAGCGATTGCTGGTCAGCTGGTAGTCTTTGGTTGGCAGATGTTCTACGCAGTTTTCTTGGTTTTGTCGCTGTTGTGCTTGGCACTTCTTCGCCTAGTGAAACGCCCAGTAAGCGTACAGTCAGGCAAACCCGCAATCGGAGAGCTCATTTCCAACCTCTCATTGGAACTCAAGCGCCCAGTCGTGCTCCTACTGATGTTGTGCATATTCGCGGTTGGCTTATCCTATTCCGCAACAATCCAATGGACGTCTCGGGGCATGGCCGGAGTTGACGAAGGGACGATTGGGCTTCTTCTTCTGCTCACTGGAATCGTTGGGGGTGTGGCTGGCGTTTCTATGAGCCGAATTATGGGGCTTCGGGGCATCGGTACTGTAATTGCTCTCGGATTAGTTTCGCTCTTCACAGCTGTCACCGTTCTCCTGTTGGCCGGAGACCTTGCATCACCTGCTAATCTACCACTTGTAGCAGCTGCACTCCTCATTGCAGGCTTGGCTGGCGGCACGCTCTCTCCAGTTTTGATGACGTACAGTCAGACACTGTCTCCTGAACGTCGTGGTGTACTCGCCGGAGCTCTTACTTCGTCGATGTTCATTGGTAACGCTCTCAACGTGCCGATATATTCAAGCATTTTCGACTTCGGAATCCATTGGGTCTACACTGCAATTCTCATTGTCGCTGTGGCTCTGTCCATACTAATGATGATGTTGTACCGAATTGCACCAAGACCTTCGACTGGCTAAGGATTCATGTTTAGTTCAGTCGATTGCTTCCGGTCGAGAGAATAGAGGGGTGAGCGCCAGTTGGGAATCATTTTGGGTGTGGTAACTGCTGATGAATTGTTACCATGAATCCCGGCAAGCGCCCACCACCGCAGATGACGATACTCGCGGTACTAAAGCGTTCTCATTGGCAAAATGGATACAAAGTCACTTCAGTCATGTTGGCTTCTTCTTCCAATGTTGAACCATCCCTCAATACATATGTGATATGAGTATCCTATACGCGAAGGAGTGAAAATCGAATGAGCGACAAGCTGCTAATCATCATCGCTACGCAGGATAAAGAGAAGGCATTGACAGCCTTGGCCTATGCTCACAACACGATCAAATACAATTGGCTAACCGATGTTAAAGTAATCTTCTTTGGACCCTTTGAGAACCTAATTGCCACAGATGCAGATATTGCAAAGGAGGTTATAGCCATCGCGCAGATGACCGGAACGACGGCATGCAAGTTCTTGTCTGACAGGGACGGAATCTCTGAAGAGATTGCCAATCTCGGAATCGCTGTGGACTACGTGGGCACGCTAATTGCTGACCATCTCAAGGATGGCTACGTGCCCATGGTCTGGTAGCTTGTTGCTACCATTTCCAGCTT
>JAUWOA010000011.1 GCA_030612365.1 Candidatus Thorarchaeota archaeon | reverse complement strand
ATCCCTGAAACCTGACCTCCGACGCTATGACGCCCGCTATTCGCCAGCGTTCGGAGAATTTCACCAAGTTAGAGCCTCCCGAAGGATATCCACACCTTCGCGCACTTCGTCTTCCTGTTGAGTAAGCGCAAGGAAAACTTCCTCCAAGGTTGCCCCCTCTTCTTTGGACTGTTTTCTAAGCTCGTCAAGTGTGCCCTCTGCAACGAGAACTCCGTTGGCGATTATACCAACACGGTCACAGAGACCTTGAGCAACCTCCATCACGTGAGTACTGAGAAGAACGGCACCTCCAGTTTCAGTGTGAATTCTGAGGATGTTCTTCATGATTCTTGAGGTACGTACGTCGAGCCCCGAGAACGGTTCGTCCAATATCAGCAGTCTGGGGGCGTGTAGCAAAGCCGCCATGAGCATTGTTTTTTGCTTGTTTCCGTGTGAGAGCGTTACTATCATTGAATCGTAGTACTTTCCAAAATCGAATGCCTTAGCGATTTCACGCATACGCTTGCTTGTCTTTTCGCTTGAAAGATTACGGACCGAGGCAATGAAATCAAACAACTCTCTGGGTGTGAGTGAATCGTACAGCTGCTCTTCCTCGGGAACATAGCCAACGAGATTCTTGACTCCAATTGGATCATCTTGGGCGTCAATATCGAAAACTGTAGCAAACCCAGAGTCCGGGTCAAGAAGCCCCATTAGAACCTTGATTGTCGTGGTCTTGCCTGCACCATTTGGACCGAGTAATCCGTAAATCTCACCTTCACGAATCTCAAACGACACATCGTTGACAGCCACGAGATCTCCGAATGACTTCACAACACTGTTCACGCTGACAATTGCCAAAGATTGCACATCTCCTCAATATCCCATCTGCTGACACGACTAGTCTATTCATATTTGATTAGTCTATCTGAGAATATAAAACCTGACACCAACGGGGTGGCGTGAAGAGAATCCATCATTACAAGGATCCACTAGGTCTTTCTTTTTTGGATTTCGTCTTGCATTTCCTTGAGTTGATTGAGTGCATCGAGGGGCGTCGTTTTCTCAAGTTCCATGTGCTTTATCTGCTCAACAATGGGGTCATCGATTGTAAGGGCTTCAAGAGACGTCTGCAGGGTTTCTATGGGTTCATCAGATACATCCCCGAGGTCAACGATATTCTCCTTCTCAAGCCTAATCAATAGCTGTTTAGCCCTCTTGACAACTGCGTCAGGCACTCCTGCAAGAGATGCAACATGCACGCCGTAGGATTTGTCAGTTCCTCCTGGGACAACCTTATGCAGAAAGATAATCGTGTCTCCAGATTCCTTGGCTAGGGTGTGGACGTTCTTGACGCCATGATACATACTAGCCATTGATGTAAGGTGATGGAAGTGGGTAGCGAACAATGTTCGGGTTCTCATCAGAACTATCTGTTCGGCTACGGCCCAAGCTAGCGCCATGCCATCGAAAGTCGATGTTCCTCTACCTATCTCGTCCAGTATGACGAGGCTTCGGTCTGTGGCACTGTTGAGAATATTCGCGGTTTCGATCATTTCCACCATGAAAGTGCTTTGTCTGGCTGTTAAGTCATCGAAAGCGCCGACCCTGGTGAATATTCTGTCAACTAGTCCTATCTCAGCTTCTTTAGCAGGGACAAAGGAGCCCATTTGAGCCATCAGTACGATCTGTGCTGCCTGACGCATGAAGGTGCTCTTTCCTGCCATATTCGGACCCGTTACAATAAGCAGAGTTGTGCCACCGTCTCCGATTTCCAGGTTGTTTGGTACAAACTCATTTCGTCCAAGGATGACCTCCAAAACTGGATGTCTACCGTCAATTATCCTAATCAACGTTCCATCGGTGACCACAGGTCTTGTGTATCCTCGTGTAACTGCTACATCCGCCATGGATACCAGAACATCTGCAGTTGCTACGGCCACGGAGTTCCTTCGGAGTGTGTCTAAGGCATCTTGCACCTTCTCTCGCAGTTCCTCATAAATCTCGTACTCAAGTCGATTTGTCTTCTCCTCTCCCGCAAGAACTGTGGTTTCTTTTTCTTTCAGCTCAGGAGTTATGAAGCGCTCCGCATTGGTCAGAGTCTGCTTTCTCGTGTACTCCTCAGGAACTTTGCCTATGTTCGGTTTCGTGACCTCTATGTAATAGCCAAAGACTTTGTTGAACCCAACCTTGAGTGTCTTGATGCCTGTTCTACGTCGTTCTCTAACCTGAAGGGATGCAATCCATTTCTTGTCCTCGGCGATAGAATTGTCGAGATTGTCAAGTTCCTTACTGTAACCCTCCCGAATCATTCCACCCTGTTTCACTGACACAGGCGGTTCATCCACGATTGCCTTGTCAAGGGTTTCTCGCAGCTCTGTCAGAAGATCGATGGCCTTTCCGGCAGCCATAAGCATCTCAGCTCCGCAAGCGCTCAATGCATCCTTTATCTGTGGTATTCTCTCCAACGCAATCCGCAAAGCAATGAGGTCTCTGGCCCCAGCAACCCCAAATACAATCCTACTCGTGATTCTCTCCAGGTCTCCTAGATTCTTCAAGCTATCAGCTAGGCTTCGTCGGTTCAGTGCAGCGCGCGCTAGTTCTTCCACTGCATCCAGTCTTCTCTCTATCGCGGCACGTTCTCTTAGTGGTTGAAGCATCCATTGCTTGAGTCTTCTTTTCCCCATCGGCGTTAGTGTCTTGGATAGCACTGAGAGGAGAGTGCCCCTTGTGCTCCCGTCACGCGCATTCCGCACAAGTTCGAGGTTCCTCTGGGTCGTGCTATCCACCACCATGTGGGCATCCACGGTGTATGCTCTCATGCCCGTAATGGTTACTGTATTGGTCTTATGCACGTCCTGAAGATATGCCATCACTGCCCCTGCAGCACCCAATGCCACCTTCTTACTACCCATTCCATAACCATCTAATGTGGAAACTCGAAACTGTTCTGTCAATCGTCGTTCAGCAGACCTTGCAGAAAAGTCCACGTCGCTTCTGAATGTAAGATGCCCTCCAGATTCCTTGAGCTTAGCCTTGACGCTCTCGTTCTTCGAGGTAGAATCCGGCAGAAGGATCTCAGTGGGACTAAGCCGCCCCAGTTCGTTCATTGTCCTCTCACTTGTGTAATTCCCCTCGAACTCAGTAGCCATGAACTCCCCGGTTGACACATCAACCGCTGCCATGCCTATCATATCTCCATGTTCAATCAAGGCAACGAGGTAATTGTTTGCGGAATCTTCGAGCATGGAGGATTCGAGCACAGTTCCAGGTGTAACAACGCGGACCACATCTCTCTTAACAAGCCCTTTTGCTTGCGATGCATCTTCCACCTGATCAGCAATAGCCACAGTGTGGCCTGCTAGCAATAGCTTCGCGATATAGCCGTCAACCGCATGGTGTGGCACCCCACACATCGGCCATTTGTCAACTCCTTCCCCCCGTGCAGTGAGTATGATGTCCAGCACAGGACTCGCAGTCTTGGCGTCCTCATTGAACATCTCATAGAAGTCACCAAGTCTGAACATCATGATGCAGTCTGGATACTGTTTCTTCAGCTGAAGGTACTGCCGCTGCATCGGAGTTGGTTTCTTCACTGCTTCTCCCGCTCTACACGTCACGCTCAAGGCAATCTCGATGACGCACACAGTCTAGCATTACTTCCCACAAATAGATTTCCTATGAGTGAGCATCAGCAATCATTAAGTACGAGTCACGGAAACTCTGGTCTTGCTATGTCGGACTCCACGCAACGCCGCTATGACAGAATGCTTCTTGCCAAGGTCATATCTGGATTTGGCTCACCGATGGTTTTGGCCATTCCGACATTTATTGCTCTTCTGGTTGCTACCAATCCTCCTTCTTTTGCTCCGCTATTTTTAGTGGCATTCCTCTTTGGTTCTGTTTTCCCCATGCTGGTAATCTATCTCATGTACAAGATGAACAAAGTCGGAGACCTGGATGTCACGGACCGGAGCGAACGCAAGGCTCCATTTATGGTGAGCATCCTAGTGTACGCATTGGGCACAGTCATCATGTTCGCTCTGAATGCGCCTTCAATTGTGAGTGCATTGATGTTCTGCTACACAATGAACACGCTTGTCACATTCCTCATTAGCCTCCATTGGAAAATTAGCGTACACGCTGTGGGCGTGGCAGGACCGTTCACATGTTTGGTGTACTTCTTGGGTTGGCTGTACAGTCCGCTGCTCCTGCTCATCATACCTATTGGTTGGTCGAGAGTAGAACTGAAAGCACACACTTTGGCACAAGTAGTTGCAGGATTCCTGCTATCCATTGCAATTACTTGGACTCAACTCGTCTTACTGTTTCAATTCTTCCTATGAATGCCCCTTCTGTTCCAAGTAGCAATTCAGCTAGCGTGACAACGCGTTGGCCAAAGCTTGGGCGGCACGCTCAGGGACCGAAAACACCGGAATTCCAGCATTCTCTAGGAGCTCCTTTCCCGGTGGCGGTTTGCATTCAGGCGCATTGAGAATCGCGACGACGGGCTTCTGTGTTTGTTTCTTAGTTTCAACTATGATGTCTATCGGCATACCTCCACCGATGTCATCAAGGTAGTTGGGCGAAAAGACAATCATGGCCGCATCATACCGATCTTCGTTCATGACCAGACGGAACGCTTCGCCGAAGATTCGTGGTTGTGACCATCCCTGTGCAAGCAAATCAACCGGGTTTGAAACTGGTATTTCAATTGGCATTGCTAACAATTCCTGCACAGTCTTGATAGTATTGTTCGAAGGCGGAGGGAGATCGATTCCCTGTTCCTCAAGAACCTGTGTTGCGATTAAAGCAGGACCAAGGGTATGAGTGACAATGGCAACCCTATTGCCTTTGGGACGGGAACCATGTAGTGCAATCACCTTGGCAGTGTCAATCATCTCGGTAACGTTTTTCACCTCGATTCCACCCGCCTGTTTAACAGCGGCACTATAGAGCTCAGGTTGACCTGCCAGGCTGCCTGTGTGGCTCAAGGCTGCACTTCTAGATACGGGAGTCTTCCCGACTTTGTATACAATGACTGGCTTCCTTATCGCGGTCTTGGACATCTCCTCGTACATCATCCTGCCGTGTTCTGTGCCCTCTACGAACAGACAAATCACTTCGGTATCGGAGTCCTGATTCAAGAATTTCAACATATCATGGAAGTCAACATTGACGCGGTTACCAATGCTGGCGAACTTGGCAACGCCGAGGTTGGAATCGGATGCAGCATAAATCATGAGACCCGCTACTCCGCCACTCTGGCTTACAAACGAAACCTTTCCCCCTCGGAGCGGAATGAAATCCTGTGGGAAGAATGTCGCATTGAGTTTTGCATTCAGATTACCTGCCCCAAGGCAGTTTGGTCCGATCACTGCAATCTGAGCGCTGTCAGCGATCTCCTTGATATGCTTCTGCAATTGCTCACCAAGCGTTCCCAGCTCCTTGAAACCTGCAGAGAAGATAATTGCAGAACCAACCCCTGCTTCTGCGCACTCACTTAAAGCCATCGGGACCGTTGGAGCTCCAACAGCAATTATCGCCAAGTCAACATCGGATTCAATGTCTACAACGCTGGAATAGCACTTCAAGCCGTCGAGTTGTGATAACCTTGGATTGACTGGGCAGAGGTTTCCTTCAAAGGAACGTAATGCGCGTAGCGTTAGTGCGCCAAGCTTATTTGGTTTGTCCGAAGCTCCAATCACAGCCACGGACTTTGGGTTGAACAGCTTCTGCAGGGAGTCCATTTTCCATGCCAATGGGTAAACACTCCCCTCTAAGCCCTGAAGTCTTCAATTAGGCTCTCTATCTTGGCAACAACAAGCTGACAGATAGTATCCTCAGCTTGCCTGTAGTCGGTGAATCCTACAATTTCTGTTTCAGATTTGAAGACACACTCCACCATATAATCTTGAATTAGTCGTGCGGCGTGAAATTCTTTGAGCCTGTCACTCTCATTCTCAGATACAGTTCTCAGTTTGCCTGTCAGATGCTTCGTGATGAACATCTCTTTGTGAACTTTGGGCTCAGGATTGACTAGCACCTCTAGAACGCTTGGGCAAATGTCGTGAAGATCTCCTGGAAGAATATGTACTCCCTCAACAACAGTGTCAGCACCTTCAGCGACTACGCGTTGCACCATCTTTTGCACTTGAGGGCAGATTAGCTCACATTGCGCCAAATAGCCTCTCAAGATTGGATTCAGCTTCTCGGGCCCGCTTTGTCTATGAGCGTGTGCTTGGTAGGTGTGACAATGGAGTTCAGGGTTAGTTTCCTTTGGTCTGAAATCTCTGAGAATCTGCCTTATCGTGTCTGTGCTGATGATGCGTGTGGCCGCCATATTGAAAATCATGTTAAGGGCCAACAATGATTTTCCAGTTCCTGAGGCTCCTTCCAATGCAAGGATTACAGGTGGTGGGCCTATTCTTTCTCTCCTCAATTGTTCGTACTCTGTGAGGACATCGAAGCTGTGCAGCGTAGCAAGATCCTTGGGGGGTATCTTGCTTCTGCAGGCTTGAACCAAATCCTCCTCTGTAACGGTGTCGCGCTTTCTGAGGCCATGAACCGCGTTAGCAACGATTCTCTCAACATCCCACGGATTTACACCACTCAATCTGAGTCGGCCTCGAATCACAACCCACGGGTATGGAATTGAATGTCCTTCGACATCGATGTTCAAAGCAGGTAGCTCCTCTTGGTCCTATTGAACCAAGAACCACCTCAAAAGCTCTTCCATGAGCAGTAACCCCGAGATTCCCGTCTCTGGGTGCCTCGGAATGTCCTCCCCGTATCCGACCTCTCTCGTTTCTTTTTGGGTTTCTTTCCTGCAAACGGCCTGCTCATATCACAACTATCGTTCACAGTTTCAATTGTAAATTCGGAAGGCAGTATCTCGCCGAATCGACCCCTCGTCAGCCTCATTCTATGGCTGAATTCGTTGACATACCCGTTTCTGATGACATAGCTCTTACCTGTTTCAATCGATTCAATGTCATTGTCCCAGATAGTCAGCAAGACCCTTGCAGATTCATCTGCGACCTGTAGTTCTGCAACTCGGTGCATCCTGCCGGTGCTTTTCACAATGACTTCTCTCTGGCTCTCCATCTCAAGCACCTTGAATCGCACCAGTTCCACTCGCGACTTGGGCCTGAGGTTTGCAATGAGTGTCCTCTCGGGGGCGTTTTCTGTGGCTTCAATCTTTGGCAAGTCCTTGTTACACCTTCACCACTTTGTACTCTCGGGCATTAATGACCACCCCGTTTTCTTCCTTCAAGACAGCTTTCATTGTTTGGGTTGAAAATGATAGGTTTCGATATGTAACTTACGAAAATGCACTGTTTTAATAGATGTTGTTGATGTTTCTTGGTACTATTCGACTCTCAAGGTTTATGATACATTCTGCATAAGAAAACAATGAATGAAACCGATGGGGCTGGTGATTGATGAGTCCAACCTATATAATGAAGAGGAGTAATCTGCTCAAGCTGGTCCAAGCTGCAATGGACGAGTATGATGTTTATGGACCAGTCCAACGCCGTACAACTTGGGTATTCGACAAGATCGATGACCCCAATCGCATCGATATGGACTATGACAACACAATGATGTCGCTGAAGAAGTTCTTCATACCTTCAAAAGAAGTGATGATGCGCTTCAACCTGCGGGAGATGTCCATAGACGACTCTCTGCCAGATGTCAAGGCGGAGCGGCCCCAATTGCTTGTGGGTGTGCATGCCTGTGACATCCACGCGCTATTGTTTTTGGACAAAGTCTTTGGAGGGAAGTACGTAGACCCATACTATGTGGCACGACGAGAGAATACGACGATAATTGGGCTCAATTGCATAGATCCCTGCAAGTATGGCTTCTGCAAATCGGTTAATACACACATGGTGAACGAAGGCTATGACCTCTACTTGACTCCCATCGCAGGTGACAAATACTACGTGCACGTTGGCTCTCCCAAAGGAGATCGCCTGCTCACGATAGCTGACAAGCTATTAGGAGAAGCCACCGATGAGGGGCACAAGGCATTCAAGACCTCAATGAAACACAAGCATAAGTCCCTGCCAGTTGGGCTTCACCTGGACAACATCAACGAAACTTTTGACATGGCTTGGGATGACCCAATCTGGGTCAGACTGGGCGAGGAGTGCATGAACTGCGGCTCATGCGCCCTAGTGTGTCCAACATGCTATTGCTATGATGTCGCTGACGAGCTTGACCTCTCCCTCAGCGGCGCTGATCGAACACGGAAATGGTCCACCTGTCTGTATCATGACTTCGCACTAGTGGCAGGGCCTCATAACTTCAGAGGGGATCCTTCTGCCAGACTGAAGCATCGATTCTACCACAAGATCAGAGGCGCTCTGCACGATCACGGTATTATTGCGTGTACGGGATGCGGAAGATGTATTGAGCACTGCCCTGCGGGCATAAGTGTCAAGGATGTGGCCTACGAGCTCCAGAAGAGATGGGTCGGGGCACCAGTTGTGAAAGGGGGCTAAATGGTGCAGATTACATTGACTAGAACGAACGAGTACCTGCCCGATCTGGCGAAACTCGTGAAAAAAACCAAACTGACTGAAATGGAGAGTCTATTCGAGTTCGAGTTTCTTGATAACAATGTCCGCAAGTACTTCACCTATAGCCCTGGCCAGTTCGTGCAAGTCAGCATCTTCGGCATTGGTGAAGCTCCATTCTCCGTAAGCTCGACACCAACCAGACCGGGCAATCTGGAGCTTGGAATAAGACAGACTGGGGACGTAACAGATGCTATACACAATCTCAATGTTGGCAACGTGGTTGGCATCAGGGGTCCGTATGGAAATGGATTCCCAATTGACAAGCTTTGCGGGAAGAACTTGCTCTTTATCGCAGGCGGAATCGGCATGGTTCCGTTACGATCTGTCATAAACTACGTTGTGGACAAGCGAGATGACTATGGCAAGGTCACAATCTTCTACGGTGCCTGCCTTCCAGACGAACGAGTCTTTGTAGATGAGCTGGAGAACGTTTGGCCCAATGCTGCAGATGTAGAGATGCACCAGACTGTTGACGAGTGTCATGAAACGTGGCAGGGAAACGTAGGTGTTGTCACTTGCTTGTTTGACGTATGCAAGGTAGCTTCTGAGAACACTGTAGCGATGATTTGTGGTCCACCTGTCATGTACAAGTTCGTTGTGCAGGACCTGATGAAGCTAGGCTTCAAGGGAGATGACATTCTCTTGTCACTGGAACGCAAGATGCAGTGCGGAGTAGGGAAGTGTGCTCATTGCCAGATAGGGCACAAGCTGACATGTATTGACGGTCCTGTGTTCACATTCTCTGAGGTGCAGAGGCTCCAGGAGGCCATCTAGATGGGTGACAACGGCAAGCCAACCGTTGGCATCTTTGGATTCACAGGATGCGCTGGGTGTCAGTTGAATATTCTCAATATAGAGGACCACCTGCTTGAGCTTCTTGAACTCATAGATATAACCACTTGGAGGATGGTTAAGTCAGAAAACAGCAAGGGCCCATGGGACATCGCCTTTGTGGAGGGGTCAATAGCCAAGCAAGAGGAAGTAGAGCGGATAAAGACGATACGAGAGAACTCTAGAATACTCGTGGCAATAGGCACATGTGCCACCCATGGCGGGCTTCCGGCAATGAGGAACTTCCAAGATATCGATGAGATGAAGCGAATCGTCTACGGCGAGAAGAATGACCACTTGGATGTCATCCCCATCAAGAGAGTCGCTGACTATGTTCACGTGGATCATGAGCTGCCAGGATGTCCAATGGACAAGGACGAGTTCATCAGGACTGTCAAAGCGTTGGCTGTAGGAAAGACACCTAACATCCCCAACTATGCGGTTTGTTACGAATGCAAGATTCGCGAGAATGCATGTCTCCTGAAAGAGAACAAGTTCTGCATGGGTCCCGTTACATCAGCAGGGTGTGGAGCAATCTGTCCCACCTACGGAGCGACCTGCGAGGGTTGTCGCGGGCCTGTTGCCCAGGTCAATTGGGGGGCAGAGTACAAGATACTGAAAGAGATGGGAGCCACGGATGATGACATCAAACGGAAATTCCTCAAGTATTGTCCTGTCGTGGCTGATGCGCCGGAGTTTAAGGAGTTGAATTTCTGATGGCAACAGAGAAAATCGAGATCAGACACATAACACGCGTTGAAGGGCATGGTTCCCTGTACGTTACCACAAAAGATGGCAAGCTTGAAGATGTCAAAATGTCTGTCGATGAGGGTGCTCGACTCTTCGAAGCTTTTCTAGTAGGTCGGGAATACACCGAAGTTCCGGAGATAGCTTGCCGCATATGTGCCATCTGCAGCGCATCTCATAGATTGGTTTCCACGAGGGCTGTGGAAAAGGCCATGGGAATTGAAGTGGATCAACAGGACACCAATCTTCGAAAGCTCCTTGTCTGGGGCGAGTATATCGAGTCGCACATTCTGCATGCACTGTACTTGGCGCTTCCTGACTATATCGGTCACGAGAGTGTGATTTCAGCGGCTGCGGAGTATCCAGATGTTGTGAAAATCGCTTTGGAACTGAAAAAGCTCGGCAACGACATGCAGATACTGACCGGTGGCCGTGAGGTACACCAAGTAACGCCTATGGTTGGCGGGTTCAGCGCGTACCCCACACATCAAGATCTTGAGCATATGAAAGAGAGGATTAAGGAGTCTCGCCCCAAGCTACAAACCGCAATCGACGTTTGGGCTACCCTTGAGGAGATCCCCTTCGAGCGAAAAACCGACTATCTGTGCATTCGCAGAGAGGATGAATACGCTTTGGTTGATGGCGATATCGCCACACTTGGCGGGCTTAGGGCTCCTGTAGAGGACTACAAGAGTTACATTAAGGAATATGTGCCAGATTATAGCTTTGCCAAGGCTGGAACGATGAATGGCTGTGGCTTTTTCGTTGGCGCTCTTGCACGCCTCAATATTAACAACGACCATTTACTACCATTTGCGAAAAAGACACTCAAACAGTTGGGAATCAAGCTGCCAAGTTACAATACCTTCCACAATAACGCTGCTCAGCTCATAGAGTGTGCGCAGGTGTTCGAGATGACTGAACAGACCATAGATGGGCTTCTGAGCAGCGACTTGGAGTGGCATGAACCAAAGGTTGTGCCTAGAGGCGGGCGGGGTACCCATATCGCTGAGGCCCCACGCGGCTCGTTGTTGCATTCATATGAGTTCGATAAGAACGGTCTTCTGAAGAAGGCGGATATTATAGCTCCTACGACGATGAACTACGTCAACATGGAGGAAGATGTAAGAGCCTTTTTCCCCCTGATAGGTAGCAAACCTCCTGACGAGATCAAGCTCTATCTGAATCGACTCATTAGAGCGTATGATCCATGCATTAGCTGTTCCTGTCATGTCACTGAAACCAGTGGACGCACGTAGGCTGGGAAACGTGTCTTGTTCCTTTCAATCTCTGGATGTTCCTTTTAGGATTCTTTCACTTTCAGATTGATGTCACGTTTCTCTTACTTTGTTGCAATGCACTATTAATTATCGACATACTTGGTTATGGGGTGTAAGCCTTCGGAAGCATTCAGTCAAGTCATGTAGCAATCGGTGAGCTAAAATACACCTTTGGTTCGATTGCGAACACTCCGAGACGAGCAAGTGGTGGACAATTGCAATGGTCGTACTTAGGTCTACATCCGACTTGGCTTTCCGTAACTGGGTTCTAGAGCAGCCCGAAGGAGAAACGCTGCTCAGGTGCTATCAGTGTGGACGATGCACCAGCGCTTGCCCGGTCGCAGCGATTGACAATTCTTTCAATCCTCGATTATTCCTTCAGAAGATTCTACTTGCTGATGAGTCCTTGACGGAGGAACAGCTAGTCTGGACTTGCCTGACATGCGAGCAATGCGAGGTTAGATGCCCTGAGCATGTTAAGATACCGCATCTGCTCATTTTGGCGAAGGTTAGGGGCCTTGTAGGGGGCAATACGCCACAGGGAGCTCTCGATAGGGCAAGGGCAATACTTGCGGGTGGACGCACCATTATGGTAAATGAATCCATGCTCAAGACTCGGGACAAGATGGGTCTCCCCGACCTTGGTCAGCCTCCAGTTGATCAAATCGCAAGTGTGCTCAAGGAGATTGGGCTTGCAAAGAAGTTAGAAACAGTGGAGTCAGTATATGGAGGCGGGAGCAATGAGTAAGGCAAAGACTTACACTTACTTCCCAGGCTGTATGATCCCATTTAGGCTTCCCCATTTCGAGATGGCCGCGCGAGCGGTTCTGAAGAGACTCGACATAGAGTTGGAAGCGAACCCGGGACACGCCTGCTGTCCGGAACCCACGACGTTTACAGGAGTTGACTTCGACGCCTGGGTAACGCTAGCTGCTAGGAATGTTGCTGTTAGCGAAACCACCGGATTGGAAACTGTCGCTCTTTGCAGTGGTTGTTTCCATACTTTGGCTGTTGCGAATCACATGATTCAGGAAGATGAAAAGCTGAAGGGCAGAATCAATGAACGGCTCAAGACGGTCGGGCTGAAGGTGACTGGAGACCTAACTGTTAAGAATATCCTTCATGTTCTTCATGGGGATGTCGGGCTGGAACGCATAAAGAAGGAGATTACTCACCCACTCACAGGATTGAAGTTTGCACCACACTATGGATGCCATCTTGTGAGGCCACTAGAAGCGACTCACATGGACGATGCTGAGCAACCAATGTGGATGGATGACTTGATAGAAGTCACAGGTGCCGAGGTGGCGGAATTCGAAGATAAGATGTCCTGCTGTGGGGCTCCGATTACGCCTTCAGATGAGGACAAAGCATTCACACTCACTGCGCAAAGAATCGAAAAAATCCGAGCATCAGGCGCAGACGCTATCATAGTAGTTTGCCCGACATGCTACACTCAGTTGGAGATGCAGCAGAAAAAAGCAACCGCGAAATTCGACCCCGAGTATAGCATCCCTGTGTTGTATCTGGGAGAGTTGCTGGCCATAGCGATGGGAATGAAGGACATGGTCATATCCAATGCAAGGCGGTATCATCGGGTCAAAGTGGGGCCGCTGCTTGAGAAAATTGGAGGTGCCGCATAGATGGCAAAGACTGCTGTTGTTATCGGAGCTGGTATGGCTGGTATTCAAGTCACTCAGCAGCTCACTGACTTGGGTGTTACAGTTCATCTAATTGAAAAGGAGCCTATTATCGGCGGCCTTGCAACACACATGGGGCGTGTTTACCCCACAGGCGATTGTGCTCTTTGTTTGGATGCGTGTGAAGAGCTGTTCGATGGACATCATCGACGGTGTCAGTATAGAAGTCTGCTGACGTTGAAGAAGAATCTAAAGCTATACACTCAGACGGAGATAAAGTCAATATCTGAAGCAGATGGAAAGTTCTCTGTTTCTATCAAGTCACATCCACGCTACGTTCTTCTTGACCGATGTGTTGTATGCCTTGAGTGCATTAATGTATGCGATGTTGAAATCCCAGATGAATATGCAATCCGGGGCGGCACTAGAAAAGCAATCTACCGACCAGTATCTCAAGGTGTCCCACTCGCTCCGCTTATTGACATGGACCACTGCACCCAGTGTGGCAAGTGCGTTGAAGTCTGTGGAGTCGATGCGATTAATCTCGAAGAGAAGGCTAAGACCCGTACCATTAAAGCTGATGCTCTGATTCTAGCGACGGGCACTGAGGAGAAGATACCTCTCAATTTGCCCGGCTATTCTTACAGCGAATCTGACGATATAATCACTCAAAGAGAATTGGCAAGGCTGATTGATCCAGCTGGTGATACGGACGGTCAAATAATCACATCATCCGGAAACGCTGCGGCGAAGGTGACGATGGTATTATGCGCTGGCAGTAGGGACTTGGAAGCCACCGAGTACTGCTCTCAAGCTTGTTGTACATACAGTCTGAAGCATGCAAACATGCTGAGGGACAAGGAGATCGATGTGACGATATGCTACATGGATCTGCGCGTTCAGAAAGCAAGCGACCATTATCTGGACTTGGCAAGAGAGAAGGGCGTGAAGTTCCTCAGAGGGAAGCCTGACCGGGTTGTTGTCAGGAACGGCAAGCCCACTACAATCGTTGAAGACACACAGACCCAGCAACGGATGGAGATTGAATCTGACCTAGTGGTCCTAGCATCCCCATTATCTCCACTTGCCAGTCAGAGTGAGGTCTTGGCAGATTTCCTGGGTGAATACGGGTTTGCGTCAAGAGTGATCAAAGAAGGGCGTGTCTATGCGTGTGGCACGGCCACAGGTCCTGAGGATATACCGACTAGTATTGTGGAGGCGAATGCCATTGCACTGAAAGTGTATGCTGACTTGGAGGGTGGTCGTTAGATGAAGAAGCTGTTTCTGTGTACCTGTAACAGGACACTCGATAAGAAGCTAGACTTTCTGCGCATTGAGAAGGAGCTGAAGGACGTCTTCGACAGTGTTCAGATTCACGACGCGCTGTGCCTGAAAGAAGGACTTGCCTTTTTGGAATCAGAAGTTTCCAATGAGGACAGCGTAGTCGTTGGAGCCTGCACATCACAGATTATTGGCATGCCCATGTCTGAGAAACTGAAGACTGAGTCTGTTTCCTTTGTGCCTTTGAGAGAGCATGTGGCATGGGTTCACTCTGACGACTTGAAGGGCGCTTCAAACAAGGCTGTAGTGCTATTGCGTGATGCTGCAATCAGAGTCGATCACATGGATCCTCCAACAGTTGTGGAGAACCATATGGAGAAGGAGGTCTTAGTTGTCGGTGGAGGCATGTGTGGCCTGAAGGTAGCTGCGGACCTCCTACACCTGGGCATTGATGTAACAATTCTTGAGCCTTGTCCGTGGGATGATACAGCCTATGTTGAGGCTGGCCGATTCATGGCTGATGAAGAAACCCTCACGAAAATGGTCAAGGAGTTAGTGTCTGCCACTGCATCCGCGACGACGATATGCTGTACCATAACCGGGCTCAAGGGTCGGGCTGGGAAGTATGGCGTGTCCCTCGCGTGTCCTGATGGGAAAATATCGACCATTGACTGCGGCTCGATTGTTATTGCGACCAATGTTGAGCAAAAGCCGCCGCCCATGGCAAGGAAGTTGCTCTATGGTAAATCTGATCGAACGATACTCCTTGGGGATCTTGCAACCCTCGTTGAAAAGCAAGAACCAAAGGATGTGAGGACAGTGTTGGTCGCAGTTGACCCAACTCATCATCTCTGTGCTGTTGAGGGCGGCTACCTTCTTCGAGTTGTCACCAAGGCTGTGAAGAAAGGCAACACTGTCATTGTGGCGCATTCAAACATAAGAACAGAAGATGAGAACATTTACCGAGCCGCTCGAGAATCTGGTGTCATCTTTGTCAGAGGTACTTTGGAGAAGGTCAAAGATACCAAGGAAGGAATGGTCTGTCGGCTAGAGAATACACTGGAATCGCAGATTAGAGAGTTTGTTGTTGATTTACTAGTACTTCAAACTATGACTCGACCGAGAGGCGATACAGCTGAGCTCGCTAGAATAGCAGGGTTGAGTCTGGATGAAGATGGATTCATCACGACCCGGTACTTGAAGAACAAGCCCGTCCAGACATCTAAGAGAGGAATCTACATTGCTGGTAATGGCAAGATGCCAATGAGTATTGATGATGCGACGGCATCCGCCGGGAATGCGGCTCTAGAAGTATTCAAGGATATCCGAGCTTCCACTCGACGCAAAGGCTGGATCCCAATCATTGACGAGGAGCAATGTGATGTCTGTGAGGCGTGCATTGAGGCATGTCCGAATGACGCATTGAGACTTGTGGATGGCAAGGTAACTCACATCTCTCAGCATTGCGAGTTCTGTGGCATTTGTGTTTCGGCTTGTCCCACGCGGGCTATTGAGTTTCAATCTCACAGCAAGGAGTCATGGTTTGCCAGACTCGAAGCCCTTGCGGAAAACCACAAGAAGATGGAGGGCGAGAAACCCTTCACATTCGTATACGCATGCAGTGAGTGCGCAAACGCATCGATAGACCTTGCAGGTTTCACTGGAAAGGGCTATCCTACCGGAACATATGTGATTCAATTCCCGTGTGCGGGAATGGTTTCCCCAATAGAGATTCTGAAAGGGTTGACGGTGGGCGCTGACCGCGTTATTGTTGCCCATTGCCCACCTGGTGGTTGTCATCATCAGACAGGAGATCATATGGCTGAGCTGGTTGTGAAGTTCACACAGGACATGTTGCGAAGCATAGGACAGGACCCTGAACGAGTAAAGGCCACGTATATGATTGCAGCGTTACCCAACAAGATGCAGGAGGAGGTGGCATAATGTGGATAAACGTGACCAGCTCATCCAAAAGATCCGGAACATCGCTGTAAAGACGCCTGAAAATGACATCGAAGTGCCTGAGAAGGTTGAAGGCTTTGGAACCATCAAGTACACCGCACAAACGTGTAGTGCTTGCAAGAAGTGCATTCTAGCTTGCGAGCCTGCTGCGTTGGACATGGATCCAACGATGAATCTTCCCGACTACTTGACGGCTACAATTCCACACGACGGTTTCAGGTCCAAGAACCGAGAATCTCTCGTGACCCTCCTACAAGGACTTAGGCAAGAGGGCGATGTAATGGCCATCTCGGTTCCTGATGGACTCCCTGGGTACGGTTCTATTGCATGGGCTGCAGACCGGTGCATTGCTTGCGACAAATGCATTGAGGCCTGCCTTGAGGACTGCCTTACGTTGGAGAAGACTTACAAGCTGCCCGAGATAATCGGCGAGGTGAAACCGCCTCCGTCAATCACTGTGAGCAAAGACTGGGAGCCATTCATACTGTGCTTTGTGTGTTGGGAATGCTCGCATGCCGCGGCCGACCTGGCAGGTCTTATGCACTTGCACTATCCCACGAATATCAGAACTATTAGAATACCATGTCTTGGCGCGATTGAACCCATGCACATCATGACCGCACTGGAGAACGGAGTCGATGGGGTCTTGTTGACAGGTTGTCTCCTTTCAGAGTGTCATTATGGAGGAGATAGCCCAAAGGCTGGTAATTTCATGCAGTACGACTTCGTAAAGTTCTGGATGGATATTCTTGAAGAGATTGGCATGGGCGGCAGAATTCATATTGACTCCGCGTCCGCGGCCATGGGCATAAAATTCGCTGACATCGTGAAAGAGTTCACTGAGAAAATCCAGAATCTGGGACCTAGCCCGATTCGGGGAAAGCTGGAGGTGCGGTAGATTGCCCAAGAAGAAGAAAACAGAAGAACGCATTGGTGTATTCGTCTGTAGCTGTGGGACAAACATTGGTGGAGTTATTGATGTTGATAAACTCGCTAGCGAGTTCGAGGACTATCCGGGCGTTGCGTTATCAGCCTGGAACATGTTCACGTGCTCAAAAGAGGGGCAGGTCCGAATTGCAGAAACCATCGAGGAACAGAACCTTACAGGCGTTGTAGTAGCATCGTGCACGCCGAAGCTTCATGAGGAACTATTCAGGGACATCTTGGAAGAGAAGGGTCTCAATAGGTTCAGATTAGCACAGGCGAACCTCAGAGAGCACAACACATGGGTTCATGGTGACGAACCCGAGAAAGCTTACGAAATAGCTTATGACCTGATTTCAGGAGCAATCGAGCGCGCCAAGCTACTAGAGGACATAGGATTCGAAGAGTATCCAGTTGAAACGAGTGTGCTTGTTGTTGGTGCTGGTGTTTCCGGAATCCAAACATCATTGGACCTCGCTGATAAGGATATCAAGGTTCATCTAATCGAGCGCAATGTAGCTATCGGCGGCTACATGCCCAAGTTGGAGAAGACATTCCCCACTCTCGATTGTTCTATGTGTATCCTATCGCCAAAGCTGAGCGCTATTGATAGGAGCAAGAATATCGACATACACACATGTACTGAAATAATCGATGTGGAGCGGGACTATGGCAACTTCAAAGTCAAGCTGCGGACGCGACCTCGTTACATAGACCTCGAGAAATGCAATGCCTGTGGAGATTGCGTGGAGGTTTGTCCAGTACTTACACCTAACGAGCATGACCTTGGCATGTCCTTGCGAAAAGCAACGTACAAGCCGTATCCTCAAGCAGTTCCCGGTGCCTTTGCAATCGAAAAGCTGGGGCACGCCGCGTGCAAGATATCCTGTCCTGCACATGTTAGTTGTCAAGCTTTTCTTACGCTCACACGTGAAGGCACGTACGATAAGGCTCTCAGTCTTGTGAGAGAAGCAATACCGTTCCCCGGCTCGTTGGGACGTGTATGTCCCGCCTTCTGTGAAGACCAGTGCGAAAGAGGCACGCACGATAAGAGCGTGAGCATCAGAAACGTTCATCGATGGCTCCACGACTATGAGATTGAGAGCGGATCTGTTGAGGCTGTTGAACCAGCAATAGACAAGGAAGAGCAAGTAGCGGTAGTCGGTGGTGGACCCGCAGGGATTGCATGTGCTCTGTATCTTGCTAGGCTTGGATATCCAGTGATGGTCTTCGAAGAAAAGAAGGAGGCAGGTGGCTTGCTCAGATGGGGCATTCCAGAACATCGTCTACCTCGGGATATCCTCCAATCAGAGATTGCCTTCGTGGAACAGCATGGAGTCAAGATTGTTACCGGAACTCGGGTTGATTCCATTGAACAGTTAAAGAAGCAGGGATACAAAGCTGTGTTCCTCGGAACTGGTGCCCCTGTAAGTTCACAACTGAGACTGACTGGTGAGAACGCGAAAGGCGTTCATCACGCACTAGACTTCCTTTATCGCGTCAATAGTGGTAAGAAAGTCCAGCTTGGAAAGCATGTCGCTATCATAGGAGGTGGCAATTCTGCGGTTGACTCAGCAAGGGTCGCTTTGCGCCTCGGAGCGGACACAGTGACAATTGTCTATCGAAGGTCAAGGACAGAGATGCCGGCAATCCAGAGCGAGATAGATGATGCAGTGAAGGAGGGCGTGAAACTAAAACTGCTTACTAATCCTGTTGAGGTCCTGGTGTCCAACGGTGCAGTGTCAAGCTTGAAGTGCATTAAGATGGAGCTGGGCGAACCTGACGAATCAGGGAGAAGACGCCCCATTCCAATCTCGGGTTCAGAGTTTGATATCAAGGTTGACGACATGATTGTCGCTATTGGCCAAAAGGTGGGGCCTGACGGAATACACTCAGGCCTCGAATTGACAAGTTGGGGTACTGTCGATGTGGATCCTCTCACAATGCAGACAAGCATGGATGACGTATTTGCGGGTGGAGACCTTGTGACTGGTCCAGCTCTTGCTGTGGAGGCAGTTGGTGCGGGGAATGAGGCGGCGGAATCAATTCATAGGTTCCTTCGCGGCCTTGACCTTCGTGAAGGCAGGCCATTTGTTCTACCTCAAGCGCCCCCGCCAGATGTTGCTCCCGATGCACTTCCTGGTGGTTCTCGAGCCAGGATGAAGAAATTGCCTGCGAAGAAGAGAGCCACTAATTTCGATGAAGTGGAGCTCGGCTTCACCGAGAAAGTTGCAGTCAAGGAATCTGAGCGTTGTCTTGGTTGTGCGATCTGTTGCGAGTGTAAGCTTTGCGTCGAAGCTTGTCAGAAGGATGCCATTGACCATTACATGAAGGAAGAGGTGTTTGAACTGACTGTTGGCGCGATAGTCGCAGCCACAGGGTTCGAAGAGATAAGTATGGAAGAGCTGCCAGAATATGGTGGCGGGAAGTTCCAAAGGGTCATCACCGCTGGTCAGTACGGCAGGTTGTTGAGCCTTGTCGGTCCGACGGCTGGGAAGATAAAGATTCCTCCCGATTATGCTGAAACGCCTAAGCGCATTGCCTACATCAATTGCGCAGGGTCTCGTGATGAGGGTTGTAGACCTTGGTGCTGCAACTTTGGATGCATGTACACACTCAGGCACGCAGAGATGACCAACCGTGAATATGGTGACTCGATGGAGCAATGGATAATCTATCATGAGCTTCGTGCAGGCGGAAAAGAGTACGAGCAATTTTACAAGAGAGTAAGAGAGCATGGTATTCGTTTCGTACGAGGCTTCCCCAGCGATTTCACTGAGGAAAAGGACGGTACAATTAGCTTCTCAATCTTTGACCAAGGATCAGGCCAGCTCCTCAGGTTGAATTTCGATCTCGTTGTCCTCACAATGGCGGTTGATCCGTCGGAGGGAACTACAGAACTTGCACACAAGCTAGGAATTGACAGAAGCGAAGGCGGCTTCATGAAGGAGCTACATCCGAAACTCGAGCCAGTGAACACAAAGGCTCGTGGAGTGTACATTGCAGGCACATGTCAAAGTCCTAAGGACATCCCGTCATGCGTTTCGGATGGAAAAGCCGCAGCAAGCGCAGCAGCATCACATGTGCTCAAGGGCATAGTACGAGTACAGATGGACAAGGCGATGATTGATGAGGATACCTGTATTGGGTGCGGGCTTTGTGAGAAGGTATGTCCGTTTGATGCTATTACAATGAAGGACCGAGATGAAGGGCCGCAGCTTGCAGAGGTTAACTCGCTTCTATGCACAGGTTGTGGGAAGTGTCAGGTGGTCTGCCCCACTGGAGCAGCAAAGCGCAAGCACTACACGACTGAGCAAATCGAAGCTGAGGTTCTTGGCTTGATAGCGTCTCACAGAAGGCAGCAGGCGGCGCGGCACTAGCGTTCCGCCGGATGCAGTTTGATTCACAATCGCAAGGGACACGCCAAAAGCCGCTATACTTAAGGGTCCCTTGGCTCAATGAAACACATCATAATCCCCTTATGATAATACCCCAAAGTGAGCCAAACGATGACCGTTAGAATCCTTCTAGTAGATGATGAGCCATCACTTGCTGGTGTCATGGAACTCTATTTGAGAAAATTCATTGAGGATTTTGAGATAGTCCCGGCCCTTAATGGGAGGGATGCAGTTGAGAAGGTCAAAGAGCTATTGGAGTTGGGAACTCCTCCGGACTTGACTCTGATGGACTTGCGTATGCCCGCTATGGACGGGATTGAATGCACAAAGGTCCTAGCTGAGATGGGCTTGCGCAATATACACATCCTCTCAGCCTATGTAGATGATAAACTTCTGACAGAAGCTCAATCCGTCGGCGCCAAGGGCGTCTTGAAGAAGAGCGAAGGCTTCAAGGCGAATGCCATCAAAGTTGCTGAGATGGTCCGAGTAATTCGGCAACCAGACCCAGTTGCGTGACACACAAAACCCTTTTTTGATACGACTGCAAATCTTACTGATACTCGCAGGGTGATGATAAGGCAATGAAACGCACACGTACAAGGTTTTTCCTACTAGGAATGGCATTGGTATTGATTTTTCTTTTCGCGGCTTCCACTACCAGAGTAAAGGCTCAAGGGTATGACGACACTTGGATTGGAGATACCAAGCTCCACATGCTAGTTAGAATTAATGGGAATCCCTTGGCTTACGCGAACGAGTCAGCAAGCGCCATTGACATTGATCTTAAAGTCCCAGTAGAAATCTACTTGGACACAAATGTAACCAATGACAAAGACCTGAATGTGACAGCATCACTGGTGTTCTACTATCAGAGTATTGCGCTGTTCTCTGTTGATGTCGTCAACGAAGCGACTGGATTACCTTGGATTATTGCTCCGCACGATGCGGACATCGATCCGGTCACATCGATTCTTGACCTTAGTGATCTGACTCTGGGTCCTGTTAGTCTCCTCACAGCTGTTATCGAGGTGCAATTCCTTTTTGAATACACAGAGATGCCCGAACAGACTTCGGGAGGCACAATTGACAAAAAATTCTATCTCAAGACGCCCACTGATCCTACATCCATATTAACATCAGTCACAGGAATCGCTGCCGTTGTGGCAACGGGAACAACAGCTTTTGCTCTTGTATCGAACTTCAACATGCTACTCGATGCCGTGAAAACTTCACACAAGCTTAGGAGTATCCAGAAGAAGGCTTCTGAACTGAGGTCTCTGCCAAACCTAGCCGTGTTGGGCGCATTACCCGCATTGTTCGCTCTCGTTTCGGGGATGTCTAAAGGCATCAAGAAACGAAAAGATAGTGATGAAGTGGAATCACCTTCTGACAGCAGCGTCAGCGAGTACGTAGTACGCCAGCGAATCCGTGAAACTGCTGGCGGCGCATGGCTTATGGACAAATGTCCAAAATGTAAGCGAAAGTGGAACAAGAAGACTAACGAATGCAAGAAGTGCGGTTTTGATTTGGAAGATGGCCAACGGGCTTATGCGGACCTGCTAGCAGCCAAAGTGACTCCTGCCCTTCGCTTGCTCAACAAGAAGAAGAGTGTATCAATTAAGCAGCTTGCAAAGAAGACAAAGTCCAACAACTATAACGCAGGTGTTCTTGGAGCTGCCCTTGTGGATACAGAACTGAGTGAGATAACCAAGGTGTCGACTCCATTCAGAGCCTTCGTTATGAATATCGCGGGCCTTGCTTTTCTCATAATAACTTGGGATCAGCTTCTAGGAGGCAGCGGTGGTGATTTCCAGATGACCTTGACAATCATTGGAGGCGCTCTCTCTCTCGGAGTGATAATCGCACTTTACTTCACTCGCAAGTCACAGATTGAAAAATTCCGGACTGATGTCGACGGAATCATTCTCGAAACACCACGCCCAGAGGAAGATGCGGCAGCAGATGAACCAGATGACTCCGTAGATGAGGAACCATCTGTGGAGTCTACTGAAATGGAATCGGAAGCTGAGCCCTTTAAAGATGAAGCTTCGGAAGAACCTGTTGAAGAAGAGCCTGTAGTAACAGACGAAGCAGAGTTCTTTTCTGAGGAGGCAGTCGAGGATGAAGATTTCACTAGGCCCGATGAATCAGAAACAGACTCAATCAAAGAGGATGAGTCTGACCAGCTAACTTCTGAAGAGTTGGACAAGGAACGTATGTAATGCAGGGGGACGAAAAGGCCCTCTCTCTTCCCTTGTCTGGCTGACTCAACATTGGTTAGAGTGAGTCACCCTCTTTTTCTGTATCTTCGCTTCTTGTACGCCTCCGAGATGTTGCTCCACGAACCCTTTCAGATACGTTTGCTTTCTGAATGACCTGCAGAACCTTCGACGATGTGAAAGGTATCACCACCAAAAAGACAACAGGCACCAGGATGAGCACACCAATGTTGTAGCTGCTCAGGAAATCAAGAGTGAGTGCGGTAGTTCCAGCCAAAATGACCAAGAACATGAGGAACTTGATTCTGATTGAGGAGGCAAACTTGCCAACCATCAACAACCTCTCATCTTGAAGAACGCCAGATGGAGTTCCCGCAAGTTCCATGCTCTGTAGTTTCTTGAGACCACTACTGACCTCCTTGTATAGATTGAAGACTACTACAAGAATTGAGCTCACGAATGTCGTAAAGATTGTAGTCATGAACGTCGGAATCGCAATGGAGCCCACGACCGTCACTTGCTCAAGCAAATAGTATCGGAGTAAGTCTATGTGGCTTGCCCACGAGAATATGAGCACCACGACCAGTGGCACGAAGAATAGATGCCAAAGTCCTAGAATCATTCTCTTTCGACTAAGAGTGTTTTCGATTAGCACGGCTGATCTCGCGTCTCTGTAAAGCCAGATGCCATAGAGCAGTACTGAAGCACCCATCAGGATGACACTCAGAATGATTGCGATGTAGAACATGCCTAGCGATGCAAACGACAATGCCGCTCCAAGACCAACGATTGCCATGACAACAATGAATCGGTAAAGCAGATCTAAATGTCGCAGTGCTTTTTTGAACCCCTCCTGAGACGTATCTCTCACGCCCACAGATGAGATGATCTTGAAGTAGATGAGGAGCCCCACCAGACTGACCACAAATATGAGGACACTCCATGTTGTGAATGTTGATGCATCCATCTCCATCGGTGGTATGTATGGCAGAACTGAGAACGTGTGAGGTGTGTAGGACTCGTTTCTTTGTTCCACATTCTCTCCCTGAATCTGAACGGTGATTGCGCGATCACCGTATCCTTCCATTGGGAGGACCAATAGCACCTCATACTTGCCGCTAATCTCATCGGCGGGTGTTGCCATGACCTGCATGAGCATTGTCTGGTTCTCCCATAGAGTCACTTCTATGTTCAAGCCATCCAGAGCGGTACCGAATCGATCAGTCACTCTGATCGTAATAAGGATGGGGTCACCGCCTCGAATCTCCATTTCTTGGCCGCTTGTCGTGAGAGCACCCGCGGAAACCTCTATCTCTGCTTGGATGATTCCCACAATTGTCACATTGCCCATGGCTGGGTCCGAGATGTCATAATCGAGATAGTCATGGTCCACAAGAATGCTATAGTTGTGAATTCCTGGCGCCCAGCCCCAAGTGTCCACCGAAGCCGAATATGAACCATTATGATGGTCTTCCAGCTGATACGCGTTACCGTGAATATGGATTCTTACTCGCGCATCAGCGGTGGAGTTTCCTAGGGTATCTGCTACTTGAATTGAGAAGTGAATCTCATCATCCCCCTGCACGAACTCGGCAAGATGAGTGGGCGTATCAATGGAAACCATCGCATGACCACGCACTGTTAGTTCACCTGAAACCTCTACATCATCAACAGCGAACGCATGCGTAACATCAGCTATGACGGTGTGCTCTCCAAGACTTAGATCAACATCCACAATCTCTGCTTCATAGGATGAACCTGCTTGAGTTGTATTGTAGCTATGTCCTTCAATTGAGACGGTTACGAAGGCATCTGTCACCAGTGTATCGAGACTATCTGATACGAATACAAGAATGAAGTGATTCTCACCCTGATAGGTTGTGTCACCGGTTTCCACGAAGACCTCTAGCGGGCTTCTGACAGTAAGAACGGCTGAATCAATGTACATCAAGTCATGATAATAGGTATGCTCGACTGACAGAGTAACATCATAGATGCCCATCATCCAGTTCACGAACACGGTTTCTGTGTAGTTCCCTATGGAGCGGTTGTACAGCATCCCGGATGTCTGAGTCGTACTTCCTGCCCTCTGTGTTGCTGTTATGTAAACTGAACCATCCTTGACAGTTTCACTGTAGATATTCTTCACGCTGCCGGTGACAACCATTTGATCGCCCTGAATGAGGTCAGCAGAAGAGTATGCAATCACTACACTCATTCTGTAGAACCAGTCAAGGTCTCTTACGACCCCGAACTTCATACCACCCTGATCAACCAACGGGAATGATGCTATCTCCAATCCATCTCCAAGATCCACGCTATCAATTAGAACCGGGTTGTGAACTTCACCCACTCTAACCTCTCTTTCGACTTCTCCAAGCTTTGATACAGCGGTCAGGCGCTCATCTTCATCAGTGAAGAGTATAATCTCCTCCTCGGAATCACCGTCGAAGTCAGCGCTCATCCAGCTAAGAAGTGTGGAGCTGCTGACATTTGCAGTCCAGTCAATTGTCATCGATGTATCTAGGTGACCTAACATCAACTCGCCCCCCTCGGACAGCAAGAAGAGCTCGTCAAGAGTATCGTTATCGATGTCCCACGAGTACAGTGAAGAGAGGTCCATGTTGCTGATTTCATACATTGTGGCAGTCGAGAGGTCGGTCGTAGATGCGTCAAAGATAAAGATGGCCGTTGTTGGGTCTGTTCCATCCCAGTAGGTGCATCCCATGGCAAACCTGTTGGGGATTCCAGAACCATTGGTGAACGATGTCAAGATATCTATCTCAACACTCGTGTAGCTTCCAAGCGGAACAGCAAGGGCACTAACAAAGCCCAATTTGTCGAGGCGATAGACTTCAACCAGCGATTCGCTACGCTCGATGCACATGTAACTACCTTGAGTCGCAACGGTAGATATCGCGTAGGATCGTGGCCTCAGCTCGTTTGATGTCGGCGATGTTAGCGCAGTTGACGACCATGTTCCATTAGTTTCCATGCAGTTCAATGAGTAATCCCCGGCGTCATCCAGAAGGACAAGCTCGTCACGACCGTCTGCGTCATAGTCGTAGACCTCAGAGTATCTAAGACCCTTGATGTAATTTGGGGATGGTGCTGATATGAAGTGAAGTGTGAAGTTGTTTCCGAATAGGACATGAGCGTACGTGTCGTCACCTGCTGTTAGCGCCACGACCGGGTCTAGGACATTATCATCATCAATCAGTCCTGTGTGGAGGGCGTAGCCGTATCCACTGGGATAGGGGATAGTCGTAGAGTTGAGCAGAGCCCCCATCGTATCGTACTGACTAAGAAGCAGCTCATCCACAGCAGAGGGTTCCAGAGTGTATAGCACAGAACTCCCGTCTGACAGATTGCCTAGATCCATTAGGGGCGTCAAAACCGATATGAATAGCTCTGAGGATTTTTCGTACTCCCAGGCCAGATGTCCGGTCATCTCTAACGTGTTCGGATTGGTTTGGTTACCGTATTCCGCGATATTGAGGTAGGCATCTTGAAAGTCCATGTAGTATTCATACTGACCTGCTGGCAAACCTACAAGAAACGCGAAATAGGAGGTTCCGTCCTCTGAAGAGAACATGCCATCATGAGGTTGGGTCCAGTTCATATCGCCTGTTTTCCTCAAGTAGATGTTTGCCAGCTCGATCTCAGACACCTCATTGACCTGAACCTCAAGCTCAACAAAAGGGTCAAGCACTGTGGGATGCAAAGGCGACGGTGCCGCTGGAGTCAGTTCTGGTGGGTCGGCATCGCTGAGAAGAGTGTAGACATCGCTAGAAACAGCAATCACAATATCGTCGCGGCTGTCACCGTTGACATCGAATGTGAGAACTCGCGATGGATTATCAATAAGAGTTTCAGTGTACGCAATGATTCCCTCACTACCTCTGACTAGACAGGGGTTCCCGGAAGATCGAAGCGCTGCGAGGTCTGTGATATTATCAGCGTCGATGTATCCCGTGGCTTGCCGCATGCTGCCTCCATCAATCTGTTCCGTATACCGCATGACAGTCCCGTCACTCCCGTTCACGAAATAGGCTGTCTGACTAGAGTCGGAAATCACGACAAGATCGTCCTGCGTGTCATTGCTGAAGGTACCTACCCCTAGATAATACGCCCCAGTAGCTGGACCCACTGCATTCATGTATTCCTGAACAAGGTCAGCGCCTTTGAACACCATTACCCGGCCCGCGCTGTCAACAGCTGCCACATCATCAAATTCCCCTTGGTATTCTATGGTTTCAATATCGCGGATGACTGATGTATGCAAAATGCTGTGCGATAGTGTTCCATTCCCGTGCACTATGCTGAGGTTGACGCTTCCAACCCTAACCGCTAACTGATCTTCTAGTGGATTGGAGAATCTCCCGACCTCGATGTAAGACAGTGATTCGGTTAGAGGAGTTGTGAATGATCCTATTGTTGTTTCTGCTTGCAGGTCTATCATGCGTATTTGATTTAGCAGTGTCATAGTCACCCCTCTCACTGCAACGTCAGTTTGACCGTCACCGTTGAAGTCTCCAGTTCCGACAATGGACGGCGATATCAATCCAGTCATCGAGTAGTTGTTCCAGCTTCCTGCATCCATATCGACAACAACAAGTTCCCAGTCACCCGACAGTGGCCTATTGATGTAGAGGAATTCGGTGTTGTTGTCACTGTCAATGTCCGCCCCCATAAGAGAGAATGAGCCTGATGCTGTACTGGCCGGCAACGATTGGTTAATGATGCTGTCTTGAACTGGATCAACGAAGTAGAACACATCTTCTTCATCGTGTACATAACCGAAGCCTCGGAAACCCCCAACCCTGCCGACAGCCACAGCGTACGAATCGGGCAAACTGGTTTTAATGAGATTACCGGAGATTTCAGTCATTATATGCTCCTCAGGTGAAAGCAGAATTCGATTCTCCATTTGCGATGGGCCAGATGCTAGTGCCGCCGCTGTCATGATTAGCAGAATCATCACAACTAAGAACCCTCCAACAAGATGGAGATGTCCTACTGTAAACGGACGGCTAGTTGGCTTGAAAACACTTTGAAACGATTTAGAAGAATTGGAACCCCTCGATGACGCGAACATTATCTTTCACCATCTATGACACAGATATTGGTTGGCATTGGGAATCCTGCCTTTTATTCATTCCCTGTGAAATATCTTCAACATGTGGATTCCCAAAGATTGAAGTTCATGCATTTGCCGAGCAGAGCTCACTACTGCTCCAATTATTCTCGGAGTGTTAAGCAATGGTTGACCAAATCGCAATTATTGGATGTGGTGCCGCTGGCGCAACTGTCGCAATGCAGGCAAGGAAGTTCAATCGGAAAGTAGGAATCTCAATTTTCAACAAGGAACCGTACTCTCAGTATTCCCGATGTGGCCTTCCTTACACGATTTCTGGAAAAGTAAAGACATTCGACGATCTTATCCTTATGCCGGTTGACAGCTGGTCCGGACTCAAGATTGACGCCAAGTTTGGTACATCAGTTACAAAGATTGATCACAAGACCAAGACATTGTTCTACGATAGCCCAGAGGGTTCGGGCAGCTGTGGATATGGTGTTCTGGTCTTCGCAACTGGTGCACGAAACGCTGACCCTCCGATAAAGGGGCTCGACAAGAAGCGCGTGTACGGCCTAAGAACTCTGGACGACGCCAAAGCCCTTGCCGCAGAAGTTGGCAAAACAAAGAACGCCGTCATCATTGGCGGTGGCCTTGTTGGTATGGAGGCTGCAGAAGCATTCCACGAGAAAGGTGTCAACGTGACCGTTGTTGAATTCCTTCCTAACATCCTACTGGCGATGGTTGATCCCGATATGGCAAGTATTGTAGAGGACCATTGCAAAGAGCACGGTCTGAAGATACTTACCAATACTGCCGCCCAAGAGATTACTGGTGATGAAACGCCCCGCACCGTAGTGATTCAAAACAGGGAAACTCAGGAAACAGAGGAGATACCTGCTGACATAGTCGTTGTATCGACTGGTGTGCGAGCTGTCACCGATCTTGCAGCATCAATCGGAGCGGAGATTGGCACAACAAGGGGCATTAAGACTAACGAACGAATGATGACGAACCTGAAGGATGTCTATGCCGTTGGTGATTGTTCCGAGAATGTCGGATTCATGACGAGAAAACCCGTTCCTGGTGGTCTCGGAACTGTTGCAGTAAGACAAGCACGTGTTGCAGGAATCAATGCTGCAGGTGGTGACGTGAAGTTCCCTGGAATTGTTGGAGCAAAGGTCACTAAATTGTTCGGACTTGAAGTTGCCAGCACAGGCTTCATTGAACATACTGCTAAAATCTTCGAAGTAGAGATCGTCAAGGGCTCAGTTAAAGGAAGCACCAAGCCCCATTACTATGCTGGTGGGAAAGATATCAAGGTGAAGACGTTCTATGAGAAGGGCACAGGGAAGCTCGTGGGCGGCCAGATTGTGAGTCTTGAAGACGCTGCGATGAGAATCAATGTGATTACTCTCGGAATTCAGCACAAGATAACTGCGGCTGACCTATTTGACATGGAGAATTGCTACGCGCCTGCGATTTGCGACACATGGGATCCGCTGGTCACATCTGCGGAAGCGGCTAGACGCAGGCTGAAGATCTGAATCCCTCCTTCATCCACTAATCTCAAGCAGTGGTCCAGGGCAGTTCGCCCTTGGCTCATTCATAGGTGATTGTCTTGATGTTGTCAAGCGCGTATTGAAACGACGAAACCTGCGTGGGTGAGCTTGCCACAAGGGCGATTCTCTCCACGCTTTCTGCGTTCTTGGCATGGGCATGAACTGCCTTCACAATCTCCTCTGCAGTTTCCCATGTGGGAATTCTTCCGACTTCCAGTCCCATTGTGAAGAATCCGACTTCCTTGACCTCGAGACCCTCTGCAGTCCGCAGAGCTTTGCTGGTCGCGTCATAGATTATTGCCCGTCGACCCGGATCGGTCATTGAAACGCTCGGCCAGTGCTCTACATTCTCAGATGATGTGGCTTCTTGGATTGTTATCCCAAAGCTCCCAAGGTGGCCGCTTGGACCTCCTGTGTTCGTGCCCACCTGAATGTCCTTTGCCTTGACGACTAAACCAAGATCCGTGTCATCCGCACGGCCCAGCGAGATTGATACAGAGATGTTGCCAATCATCCATTCCTCTTTCACATCCCTGCCCCCGTGAACTTTAATGCCCCCTCAAATGCGCCGTTCACTTCAGGACTTAACGATACAAGAACCACTTCATTGACGGAACCTGCGCTGGTTGAATAATCCTCGATCGCCTCAATAACAGCCTTCGCGGATTGTTCCTTGGAGAGTCCCCCGACACCTGCTCCGATTGCTGGAAATGCAATTGATGTCAATTCATTCTCAGTGGCCAATCTAAGCGCTTCGCGAACAGATGACTTGACGCTGTCATACGTGGCGGGTTTTCCTGGAGCCATTCCCACGCAATGAACTACATATTTTGCTGAGAGTGTTCCTGCACTGGTGATGACTGCCTCGCCTGGCTTAATGGGTCCTTGAGCCATCGCTTCTTGCTCTATGATATCGCCCCCCTTTCTTTTGATGGCACCAGCAACACCAGAACCCATCCATAAATCTGAGTTGGCGGCATTAACAACTGCATCAACACTTAATGCAGTAATAGTGCCGATGTGCGTTCGGACTAGTATGCCTCCCATTTTCTTATCCATAAATGCCACTTCCTCGCTTGGACGCATTGAATATATTGCGCGAACACGTAAAAGTATGTCGAGGTACACAATCCTTTTCTCTGCTTCAGAATGCGTTCCTAGTGGCGAGACAACTGAACGACATAGACCCTGCTGAACTCGATTCTATCATCACCGAATACGGAGAACCCAAACGCCTTCATTTTAGAGCGGATTTCGCTGAGTTCGAGTGTGAGCTTGTAAGACGAAGCGCTTCCAAGAATCGATACCATGACGTAACGTGTTTCATTCCCTTTGATGGGGGTTACGTTGGAATACAGAAACCAGGCTATGCAGAATCAGGAATCTTCAGAGCCCCATCAGGAGGTGCCAATCTTGGAGAATCCTTGCGGAAGGCGGCTGTACGTGAGATGTACGAGGAAACCGGACTCGATATACAGCTCATCAGATTCGTCCTAGACCTTACCTTGGATGTAGTGTGCAGTGATGGAATTATACCATGGCGGTCGTTGGTTTTCTTAGTTGAGGTAACTGGCGGTGAGATGAAGCCCATTGACACGCACGAGATCTTTGACATCAGAGTCGTTACTCGTGAGGAGATGCTGGGTGAAATAACTCGTCTCATGGAAGAGTCTGGTTGGGGTGGCTTCAAGTACCGAGCATTTCTCACTAAATCATTCTTCGAGAGAATAGACGAGCTTGGTCTTTGATGTGTCTGACCCAGTATTGCAGAGAATAGAGAGGTCGGCTGCAGCTATACTGCAGCCCACTCAACTCTATGGAGCCATTGTGATGTTGAGCCTTCTCACCAGCTCTTTGTACCTATTTCTAACAGTCACTTCAGTGACTCCCGCAGCCATTGCGATATCGCGCTGGGTAACTCTGCTGTCTTCTAAGATAGATGCGATATAGATCGCGGCAGCTGCGAGTCCTCTGGGGTCTCTCCCTGTAATGAGGCTTCTCTGCTTCTTTGCTTCTTCAAGGATTTCAAGGACCCGGCGCTGAACTTTGCCAGGAAGGCCAAGTTGCGTGATGAATCTTGGAACATAGTTGGCAGGCTCTGAAACAGGCATTCTCAGTCCAAGCTTTTCAACAAGAAGCCTGTAGTGCTGCCCAATCTTCTTCTTGGTCACACGCGAGTGCCTTGATATCTCTTCGAGCGACCTTGGAGCGATTCTTAGTCTGCATGCGGCATAGATTGCTGCTCCGACCATAGCGTCGATTGATCTGCTGCGAGCGAGCCTTCGAATTATGAGCTTTCTGTACAGAAGCGCAGCAAGCTCTTTGATGCTCCTTGTAAGTCCAAGTTGTGAAGCCAGCCTATCAAGTTCGCTCATGGCTTGTGCTAGATTTCTATCCACAGAGCTGTGAACCCTTGTTCGAATCTGCCACTTGCGAAGTCTGTAGATTTCTGACCTCTTCTTGGCCGTGAATCGCTTGCCCTGTGAGTCATGGTCTCGCCAATCAATCATGGTTGAGAGACCCTTATCGTGGATAGCATAGTTCGTTGGTGCTCCAGTCCTCGAACGTGCATCCTTCTCATCAGCTGTGAATGCTCTCCACTCTGGGCCTGTGTCTATTCTGTGATCACTGATCACAAGACCACACTGGGCGCAGATCCTCTCCCCCTTCTCAAGATCCTGTACAACCTCGGTCCCTCCGCACTCTGAACACGTGAAACCGGATTTGCTGCGTGCGCGATTCCCACGTTTTTCTGTGCGGTTGATATTTGATGCCATCTTTTTATTACCTCTCCCTCGGATCTTAGGACTCTAGCCAGCACTGTACCAATCAATAGCATCCGTTGCGGTTCCATTTTGGTGGTGTTTTGACGCAAGAAATCGGTCAGATTCTGCTAGGCCCCGTCGAATCCGTTACACTTATATATAGAACCACATTCACACTTAAAAATCTTTCGTTTTACGCTCGGATAGCACCCAATCTAACCGTTTCCCGCTCCCCGTATCCGCTGTTGGTACTATTCGCTATTAAGCATTGCGAAAGCAGGATTTCGCCCTCGGACTGCCTTTTCTCAAGTGACTGTTTTAACAATTGCAGTCTTTCGGACGGTCGCCGGTCGCAGCGAACTCCTCAAAGTGCTTCAGCCATTTCGGTTTCTTGGGAGCTGTCTGGATGAATTCAACGAACTTGGTAACCCGATCGATTGTTTCGGGATGAGTGATGTGCTCGATCTCACAAGCGTCTATGCTTGCTATCTCCTCTTCAATGCCTATGAACAGAAAGAAATCCTTCAGTATGGTATGAACCCTCTCAAGGTATTCACCTATTTTTTGCCCTTGAACAGTCAGGGTTACACTTTTGTAGGGTTTGTACTTGACCATTCCTAGGTCATGCAATCTCTTGAGGGCAGAGGTTACACTTGGCGCCTTCACATCCAATGAGCTAGCTATATCTGATACTGCGGCTGAACCCTTCTCTTTTTCAAGAATGTGAATTGTCTTGATGTACTCCTGAAGGGTTCTTGTAAGCCTCGAATCGGCTCTGCTTCGATTGGTCGCCTTAATCTTTCCGTGAATAATCGCCATTCCCTCCCTAATGCTGTGCATACTTCCTGCCCACTGCAGTTACGTAGTATGCTTGTCCTGACACCCCGGTGTTGCAGCTGCCTGCAGATGGACAACTCGAACAAACGACCTTCTCAGAAATCCCACATTCAGAGAGCCTGAGGTAGCCTCTCTCAAGCAGAATCTTCAACATATCATCTAGGGTTTCCGTCTGCACTCCTACACGTTCAGCCATCTCTCTCTTGTAGAGGATACCGTCGTTCACTATTATCTGCAGTATCTTCTTGAGCACTAGTCTACATCCTCCTTCTCATTATCTGTTTGCGTTTTCGCCCCTTGTTTTTCCCTGTGCATGGGTATCGATATCATGAGAACTGGAATGAAGAGCAATAGCGCGGGCGTTAAGTCGCTGAGCAGAATCCACTCGCTCCAGTCTTCAAGTTGTAGCCACCAACCCAAAGCGTTTGTCCCTAGGATGATTAGCTGCAGAGTGAAAAGAATGCCTCCTAGAATCGATCCAACAGCCAAGTAGGCGTAACCCTCCTGATCCTCTCCAAGTAGAGGACGAACTCCGGAGATGAATACAAGCGCAACAACGACCAGCATTATTCCACCTATTGGGTCGTAAATGATCGAGTTGGGATTCACCATGCCGATTCCCACGAGAATCTGCAACACTCCAAGTATGCCGTATGATGCGCCAGCAAGCGCAGCGTATATGGCCGCAGTTTTAAATTCCGAGGAAGTGCTCGAATGAAAACCTCCACTCTTATCCAACTAACAACCCTCCTACAACAACTACAACAAGCGCCGCCGCGTATGCCAACACTGTCTGGTACACCACTGAGAACACAGTCCATTTGTTGGACCCTGTTTCCTTTCTTACTATACCAATTACTGCGATACAGGGAGTATAAAGTAAGACAAACACCATGAGCGCGAGTGCCGATATTGGGGTGATGCTTGCAGCCAAAGCCCCAGCTAATGCAGCCTCTCCTTGAGCTGCGTAGATGACACCAATTGCTTCAACGACTACTTCCTTTGCCAGCAAGCCGAAGATCAGGGCGGCGACAATCTGCCAGTTGAAACCGAGCGGTGCAAAAATCGGCTCGAAGAGGTGTCCGAGTATGCTAACGAAGGACTCCTCAACAGGCACACCAAACCCACCGGGACCAGTGTTTGATATGAACCACAGGATAATGGCCCCTGCCAGAAGATATGTTCCTGCTTTCTTCAGGAAGAGCGATGCTCTCTCCCACATATGGATGATGGACCCGTGAAACGTTGGGACCTGGTACATTGGGAGTTCCATGAGCAATGGTGTAGACTCCTCCTTGAAGATGGTTTTCTTGAAGACCAGTGCCATAGTGACTGCCATTACAATCCCCAAGATGTACAGCAGGAATACAATAGTCCCTGCAATGTCCGGGAAGAAGACTCCTGCAATCAATACATAGACGGGCAATCTTGCGGCACATGACATGAGTGGGCTCACCAGGATTGTAGTCATTCGGTTTGATTCGCCGTCCACTGTTCTTGCAGCCATGATAGCTGGCACAGTACATCCAAATCCCAGCAAAAGTGGTATGAATGATCTGCCCTGTAAGCCCATTCTGACCATGATACGGTCCATAACAAATGCGGCTCTCGCAAGATATCCACTATCTTCGAGGACTGAGATTGCAAAGTACATGAACATTATCGGTGGAACGAAGACAAGTATGAAACCAACTCCCCCGATTACACCATCTGTGAGCAAGGATGCAAGCCATGGGATTGGAATCTGAGATGTATAACTGCCTATCCATTCAAAGAACACCTCGATAATCGCCATGAAGACAGCCGATGCTTGAAATGTGAAATTGAACATCGACCAGATTATCACTAGAAACACGGGTAGTCCGAGGTACCGGTTGAGGAACACCTTATCCAACGAGTC
>JAUWOA010000043.1 GCA_030612365.1 Candidatus Thorarchaeota archaeon | reverse complement strand
TGACTCCACCAGCCAAAGACATACCTGAAGATGATGAAGCTGGGGAAATTGAAAAAGATATGAAAACAAAACCCAAAATCCTAAGAAGTCGACGCAAAAGAACGAAGATCCAAGAATACGGTTCTCTAGGTGATATGATTGTATGGATGGCATTCTTCTTGATAGCCTGGATAGTCTTCTTGATAGCCTGGATAACCCTTTTCGCAGTTGATTATGGAATCTATGAGAACATCGGAATCTGCATTGCCTCTCTCCTGATTATTGGTGCTCTCAACGTATTGCTTTGGGTTCCAACAGCAGAGGAAGGCTGGAAAGCTCGGATTAGTGCATTAGCAGGTATTGGATGGCTAATATTTCTGGCACTATGGCTTCCATTCGCAAATGACTTCGCGCTAATATACTCAATTAATGCTTATCAGAATGTTGTGATTGTAATTGCTTCCTTCTTGATAATGTTGGTAGTAGTGATTGCGCCCTGGAGCACTGAAATCAGTATAGGTGTTGATGATCAACCGGGTCTACTCCCTCGATTGAAAGGAACAATAGCAGGATTCATTCTATGGGTTATGTTCATCGGGATATGGTTGTGGTTCTTTGCTGGGGATCCTATCTATTCGGTAAACCAGAATGCAACTATTGTCCTTCTATCATTTGCACTATTCTGTGCAATACTTCTAGGCCTATGGCTACCTTGGACCCGCCGTAGAGGTGAAGGTCCTGAGAATTGGTGGGCTATTGGGCTGGCATTTATTTGGGTTCTGGCACTGACGGCTTGGTTCTGGTTCTTTGCTGACGATTACGATGCCTACCAGAATTTCGCAGTGTTCCTACTCTCTTTAATGGTCATGGTTACTATCAGCGGTGGTGCTCAGTGGAAAAAGTATCGAGGTTTTGAAAGCCTGGACCGGGACGACTAAAGAATAAGATCTGAAATTCAAGGAATGGCAGGTGGTGCCTGCCTTCCTCTTCGTTTTTCTACCGCATTGATACGCAAATCAAGACGTATCGTATTGAAAGACAGGAGTGCGACAAACCCCAGAGACCCAAAGACTGTAAACCACTCAACAAGAGGTCCTCCTACAGTCAGTTCAAAACCCAAACTCAGGGCGTTGACCGAAAAGCCGTAGACTGCAATCGCTTTCAGAAACTTCGGGTGCCACAACAGGGCTACGTTAACCAGAATCAACACAATGAAGTTCAAGAGAAAGAATGCTGAAGAGGCTGTCATATGGGAACTCCCTTGGTCCTCAGAGAAAATGCCGATCATGACGAGCGCAATTGCTGAAAGGATACCTAGAATCTGTCCACCGATCAGGAGAATCTTACTCAGGCGCCCTTCAGAATGCCATTTTTTCAACCCTAAAAAGAAGGGGATTAGAGCAACTCCTGTGAGTGTACAGCCAAGGTTGTAGAAGTAGGCACCAAAAGGACTGTAGTCGAAGTTCCCCAGCCTGCTCAGGTAATTGGCCCATGGACTAAAAGGCTCTGGATAAAATGCCCAAGAAGTGAATGTAAAGGCACAGTAGAGCAAGATAACAAGGATTCCACTAAGGGTTGTCAAAGGCCACTTGCGAGGATTCAGATTCATTTGCATTACCCCCAAGGATTCATGTTTCATCATTTGTGTTGATAACGCCTTTCTTATGGATTTCGTTCAGTGTCATCTTTTCATCACCTGACATCTGATTCGATTCCTAGAATGATGATAATCAGGCATTGGAATAGATTATTAACTATTGTTACCAATTCTAAATGGATAGGGCAGGTAGTCACATGTTGTGACCACAATTTGTGGCCCTGCTTTATATATAAAGAAAAAATGGCTTTGAATAGAAAGGCCCAACGCAAACGGGTTGTGATGGAGATCTCTAGAAGAAACCATAGCGTTGGATTTGGGGTTTGATACAATGAAACCAAATGATGAAGATGTAACTCCACCACCTGAAGATGTCGAGGCGGGGGAGTCTGTAATAGAGATAGATATTACAACTAGGAAACGAAGAGGTCGACGCAAAGGAACGAAGATCCGAGAATACGGGTCTCTAGCTAGTATGATTGCTTGGATGGCTTTTGTGTTTGTATGGCTATTCTTCTACGCAAGCGATTATGGAATCTTTGAGAACATAGCAGTCGTGCTAGTTGCTCTTCTCATAGTCGGTGCACTGAATGCCGTTTCATGGATACCAATTCAGGGTGAAGGTTGGAGAGCTCGAACAAGTGCTATTAGTGGAATCGCTTGGATAATCTTCTTAATAGCGTGGATAATCTTTTTCGCAGTTGACTACGGAATCTATGAGAATATTGGAATTGGCATTGCCTCTCTCCTGATTATTGGTGCTCTCAACGTATTGCTTTGGGTTCCAACAGCAGGGGAAGGTTGGGGAGCTCGGATCAGTGCACTAGGTGGTATTGGATGGCTGACATTCCTCGTGCTATGGCTTCCATTCGCGAATGACTTCGCGCTCATTTACTCAATCAATGCGTATCAGAATGTTGCGATTATACTTGCTTCCTTCTTGATAATGTTGGTAGTAGTGATTGCACCTTGGAGCTCTGAAATTGGTAAGGAGGTTCACCGCGAACCCGGTCTGCGTCCTCGATTAAGAGGAACAATGGCAGGATTCAGTCTGTGGCTTGTATTCATCGTAATATGGTTGTGGTACTTTGCGGGGAATCCCATTTATTCCGCGAACCAGAATGTAGCTGTTGTCCTCTTATCATTTGCAATATTCTGTGCAGTAATTCTAGGTCTATGGCTACCCTGGGCCCGCCGTAGGGGTGAAGGCCCTGAGAATTGGTGGGCTATTGGGCTGGCATTTCTTTGGGTCCTAGCACTGACAGCTTGGTTCTGGTTCTTTGCTGACAGTTTCGATGCCTATCAGAATTTCGCGGTGTTCCTACTCTCTTTAGTGGTCATGGCTGCCATTAGTGGTGGTGCTCAGTGGAAGAAGGCCCGAGACTTTGGAGCCTTGGATTGGGATGACTGAAGAATAGGATCTGTAATCTAAGGAATGGCAGGTAGTGCCTGCCTTCCTCTTCATTTTCTCCTCGCTTTTAATTTGGAGCGGAATGGTTTCACTCTGCAAAACAAGAGCATTGTGAAAATCAAATTCTAGGGGTTTCTAGCTTTCATCTATTCCTTTTTCCGAGTCATTCAGAAAGGAGTCCCATTTGTCAAGAATGTTCAGCATCCTACAAGTTGATTCAATATATTCGAAATCAAGCTGTTCGCGATTACGAAACAATATCCCCAAGGCATCTCTTAGATCCTGTTCACTCTGGAATAGAATCTTATAGACCAGCGTATCTTCAGCAGTACCGAGTTTGATAGTTGTATTCATGAAGACTACTGAAACCGCTCTTTCGAGAGTCATTCTGTCAAAAAGTGAATTCACTCCTTGAATATCAAGCCTTAGCAGACTATTTCCGTAAAATGCTGTACAGTGTGAATTTTCACTGAGAGCAATACGCAGATCATCAGCTGAGGCTTCAAACCCTGTTGAGTTCAGGAAATCAACAAAAGCTGTAAGTTCCTCATCATTGATTTCAATTATGAAATCAATATCTACAGTTGTTCGGGGCACGCCATGAAACATGACTGCAACTCCCCCAACTACTGCGTAGTCAATATCTGCCTTATTCAAATAATCGCAGACTGATTGCAAAATCTCGGGAAGCTCTGCCATCTCAATTCGATCCTGCAATTCGAAGAGCAAGTGCAGAGAGCTTAAGGCCCATCAAGAGTGTTTCAAGGCCTGAAAAAAGCTTTGCTCGTTTTGCAGTTCGAATCTGGTCGAGATCTCTTCTCTTCCTCACCTGATCTGCGATTGAGCCATTCATTTTTCTCTCTCATTTGTAGTATAACTAATCTACTCATATATGCTACTATCCAGAGTGCATGATTTGAAAAGATAAAGGATGGAAGGAGCGCGACCAGCGCGCCCTTGCGAGGCTGTCGAGCCCAGTCCAGTCGTTTCCGACCGGGCCTTCATCCGCCGCCAGTCACGAGCTCCTTCCTAACTATCTCGCGGCCCTCTTCGTCGACGATGACGAGATGAGCGCCGCAGGATAGTCAGCAGTCATAGCACCGAACAACCATCTCGATGATGTTCAGTACTCCTTCAGGTATTTCTTCTGTCATGATCATCAATTCTCTTGTCTAAGTCTTCACCATGGGTTCAGGAAGTGTGATCTTCTCGAGGATTTTATCTTCGAAGATTTGTTTCGCGGCAACCATTAATGACTTCTCGATGCCGGCAATATTGTTGTTCGTGGCGACAATGAGGTTCGCCTTGACCAGCATGCCCTTGTCATCGGACGTGTAGTCATGAAGCAGTGTACCTCGTGGAGCCTCGACAACACCAACGCCGTTACCAGCCTTGGGTTCAACGTCAGAGAGCTTTACGTCTGTGCTCACAATCTCTGGGTCCTCCAGAAGTGTCTTGATCATCTCAGCGGCTTGCACCATTTCTACGATTCTAGCGTAGTGGTATACAAACGTGTGATGCGAGGGTCTCCCAACGAGTTCCCTCATCTCTTTCAGAGCCGCGTCTGCAAGAGGTGTGGCCATCTTATCGGCTACATTGCACCGGGCGAGAGTATTCGCTCTCCAGATGCCCTTGGGGTAGCCGACTGGTTTATAGTAGATGTGAGTCGCATAGGAGTGTTTGGGAACATGTTCGCCGTAGTACTTTGTGTACTCGCTAGGCTTGAAGTTCTCTACAATCTTGCCTTCAGGATCCATCACGCGAATCTTGCCATCATAGATATCATGAGTTCCATTGTTGGTCAACCCAAGATAGTAAGTTGGAGTCACCGCTAGCTTTGTTATCACCTCGAGGTACGAATTGACAACGGTCTTGGCAAGGTCCACAGTCTTGTGAATATTCTCCAACATTTCCGGAACCTTCGTCAGCCAGTCATCGCGTTCCTCTTCCTTCATAGCGTAAAGCATCCCGCCAGGAATGCCAGTCGTTGGGTGAATTGCCTTAGCCCCAATGGTCGTGCACAGTTCCTGACCAAACTCCATCAGCTTGATTGCTTGGACTGCAACATCAGGAAGATGCTTGAGAATTGCAGCAACGTTTCGTACTGCTGGGCTCGCAAATGGTCCAAAGACAAAATCCGGAGCCGCAAGAGCGTAGAAGTGGATTGCATGAGATGAGAGCTGCTTCGCCTCAATCAATAGCCGCCTTAATTTGATTGCGGCTGGCGGAGGTGTAACATCCCAAGCGGCTTCAACTGCCTTCAGTGAAGCAAGATGGTGCGGGATTGGGCATATGCCGCAGATCCGTGGAGCGATTCGTGGAGCTTCTTCCATTGGTCGCCCTTCAAGGAACTTCTCAAAGAATCGCGTACTGTTCACGTTGAACTGAATGTCCTTGACCTTGTTGCCAGGACCTAATTTGATAGTCAAGGTTCCATGGCCTTCGAGACGCGTCACTGGATCAATGCGGATTATCTTCTCGTTCGTCATTTCGTCTTTACCTCCTCTCGCTTGATTCGAATGCCACCTAAGTGACTTGTTGGATAGGTGAACCTCCAGAAAGTGCCAAGTGGGTCAAGTACCTTCTCAGTAAGGACTTCCGGTTCAAGAGGTGCCATCGAGCCAAACATGGATATCGCTGCGGCTCCCTGGTCGGTCGTGATTGGTGGAGGGGGACCGAAACAGCCACGGCATGTAGCACCGTGATTGACACACTGCCCTTCGCAGAGACCCCATGTTGCAGAACCAACACAGATGTAACCCTGCTCAAGCAGGCACCTGTCAGGGTCTGCAATGCCCTCGAAGGGGCGAAGTATCTCTGTGATTGGAGTTTCTTTCCGCTCCCTGTTGCAGTAATGACATACTGTATGGGGTGGCAACTCTATTTCCTTGCCTGTAAGCAGCGCAGTCAAGGCAGTCAGGATTAGCTTTGATGTCGGAGGGCATCCTGGGAGGTAAATTTCAAAGTCAACTATGGTGCTGTTGGGTACCACAACAGGAGCAATCTTTGGAAGGTTCTCTGTTGGCACCTCGCCATCCTTGACTGTCTTGTTGTTTCGGAACTTGACTTCTAGGCACTCCTCCAGTGTCGAGAAGTTAGCAAGGCCTGGAATGCCGCCAAAACAAGAACATGAACCGAATGAAATCAAGATCTTGCACTTCGCTCTCATGAGCTTCAGCAGATGAATATCCTCCTCTGTTCGGGCCATCCCTTCGTACAAGCCAACCGTAATTGACTTGTCAGGGTAACCTTCAAGGTCCTTGAGTTTGAAGTCAGCAACACATTGCCAATACTTGATGTCAATCAACGGCAAAACTGTTGCCAGATTGAGGTGAATGTCAATAAGGCTCTGGAAACAACCCCAACATGAGCTGCCTTGAGCCATCGCGATTGATGTGGGTTTTGCCAGCTTCAGACCTCCTTTAGAGAGTAAATTAACTCGTGGTTCTCTTCTCCTTTGATCTCTACAGCGCCCCAGCGGAGCATGCCCATGAGGTTCCAGACTACAAGGTTCTTGGCGAACTCGGTCTCATCAGAGATCTTGGTCACTGTTGCTGGACCCGCTTTCAACACTTCTTCGATAGCCTTTCGCTGTCCGCGAACTTGGCCACGCTTCTGACTAAAGAATTTCGCAAACGAACTCATTTCCATTCTCTCCTTAAGGGACCAAGGGCCCTGACCTGCTCTACTATTGTCGTAACACCATCAGCGAAAATCTGTGCCTCAGAGGCGCTAGCCCACTGAAGCCGGATCCGATCCGGGTTTATCCCGGCTTGTTCGATGGCCATCTTCATTATGGTCAGCCTTGCTCGAAGCTTCAGATTCCCACTAGAATAATGACAATCCCCGGGGTGACATCCCGAAACGAGAACACCATCAGCACCCATCTCCAGGGATGCAAGTATGAACTCGGGACTAATTCTACCGGTGCAGTTCACCCGTATGATCCTCGCGTTTGGTGGGTATTGTATCCTGCTGGTACCTGCAAGGTCAGCTCCGGCATAGCTACACCAGTTACAACAGAATGCAACTATCTGCGGCTCCCACTCTTTCTTAGCTTGAACTTCCTTTTTCTCTACAGTAGTCATTGGGGTTCGCCTCCTTCCAATTGCGCTGGAGAACAGAGGTACGCCTCCACCATGGTCATGATTTGATTGTCAGTGGAGTGATACATTATAATGGCGCTACTCGGACACGCTGACGCACACGTTCCGCAGCCGCGGCACTTGGCTTCGGTGACAAAAGCAACAGGTGGATCAACTGTTTCATCCATGTTTATCGCGCCGTAGGGACACACGGTGATGCAAGTATGGCATGACGAACATAACTCAGATAACACATGCGACACCGTAGACTCTATCTCGACCTCTCCTTTTGCCATGAGTCCCACTGCCTTGGCAGCTGCTCCGCTTGCATCGATGACAGATTCAGATGCGTTCTTGGCAGCTTGCGAGGCTCCTGCGATCATTACACCTGCGGTATGCGTAGTCAACGGTGCCAGTTTGATATGCTCAGGGTTGAAGAAACCGTCACCACTTCTCGTGAGACTGAACATCTTCGCAGTTTCGGCGATGTCCTCTGGCGGAATCATGGCAGTAGCTAGAACGAGCAGGTCAGGCTGGAAAGTCAGTTCCCGGTCTGCAAGCACATCCCTCCAACTCATGTGTACCTCGCTGTTCTTTACTGTAACCACTGGCTTCGCATCCCTTGGGAACTTGCTAAAGATAACATGTCGCCGTCTAGCCAATCGATAGAATTCCTCGTGACCTTTTCCGTACGTCCTGATGTCTTGATAGAGGATTAGAACCTCCTCAATTTTCTCTCTAAGGTCTGCGGCAGCCTTTGCTGTTGCGGCGCAACAGTGACGTGAGCAGTGTTCATGCCCTTTCACTCCGGGCTCACGCGAACCCACACAGCCGATGAATGCGATCTTCTTCACTGGCGTCCCATCGCTCGGCTTCAAGAGCTGGTCGCTGGGAGCTAATTCCTGAAGCTCCGCCAGTGTGACAATGTCAGGCGACTCGCCATAGGCAAAGTATCCGTAAGGTCTGAATGGTATGAATCCTGTGGCCACGATTACAGTGCCAATATCGAATTTCTGTTTCTTTTCAGTCTTGAGATTCTCTACCGTCACTTCGAAGTTCCCAATGTATCCGTCGAACTCAATGACTTTGCTGTTTGTCAACGTCGTGATTCGCTTGTGCGCCTTAACATCCTTGATGAGGGGCTTGATGACTTCCGCTCCGGACTCATCAGCAGGGAAAAGGTGAGTCCATTTGGCGACATGGCCGCCCAGTTCTGACTCCTTCTCAACCAGCAGAACGTCAAAGCCTCTATCTCCGATATCAAGTGCGGCCCTAAGTCCAGCTATTCCTCCGCCGACAACAAGAGTCGTTGCGAGAACCTTCACTGTTTTTATCGGTAGGTCTTCAAGCACCCTAGCTCGGGCGACCGACATCTTCACAAGATCCTTGGCTTTCTCGGTCGCTGCCTCTGGTTGGCGTGTGTGACACCATGAAACATGCTCTCTCAAATTAACTTGGTCGAAGAGATAGCGATTCACTCCTGCTTCCTCTACCACTCGTCGGAACGTGGGCTCATGCATTCTGGGGGAACAGCTCGCAACCACGACCCGATTGAGATTATGCTCCTCGATTTTGTCCCTAATCAGCTGCTGTCCAGCATCTGAGCACATGAACATCTCATCGCAGCTGAAGACCACATTGGGCAAAGACTCAGCCATCTTAGCAACAGCTTCAACATCGACCACGCCGGCGATATTGTGCCCACAATGGCAGACGAAGACTCCGATTCGTGGGTCATCTGTTTGTGTCATTATCATTCTTCTCCCTTTGCCAGTATTATTGTCGCTTTCATTGCAGCAGCGCTTCCCGCGCTAACTGAGTCTGGGATGTCTTTGGGACCATCTGCCATCCCACAAACGAATACGCCTGGATCCTTTGTAGCAACAGGTCCAAAGAATGAGTGTTCAATCTTAATGTAGCCATCATCCGTCATAGGCAAGCCCAGCTTGCGAGCGAGTTTACTCATTCCTTCAGGTGGGATCATCCCTGGGCTCACGATGACCATCTCATGTTCTATCAGGCGAATTTCGGAGGTTTCAGTGTCTTCTACCTTCACAACAAGGTTTCCACTATGTGTCCCTTGCATAACCTCTGCAACGCGACCCCGAAGGAAGCGGACGCCGAACCGTGCCTTGGCCATTTCGTAAAACTCTTCGAAGCCCTTTCCAAAGGCACGTATGTCAGCATAGTAAACCCAGACTTTCGCATCAGGGTTATGCTCCATTGCCATAACGGCGTTTTTGATAGAATACATGCAGCAGATCCGTGAGCAGTAGGGTACGCCCTTTTGGACATCTCTTGCTCCGACGCACTGAATGAATCCTATACTCATCGGGACCTTTCCATCACTGAGCCGTATCAGATGTCCTCCAGTTGGCCCAGCTGCGTTTACTAGCCGCTCAAACTCCATTGCGTTGATAACGTTGTCATACAGAGAGTAACCCAATCGCGGATACGCAGACACATCAAACAATTGAGCTCCAGTAGCAACAATTATGGCACCTGCGTCAAACTCAACTATCTCATCAACCATCTCGAGATCGATTGCTTCTCTCTCACAGACCTTAACGCATCTATTGCACATGATGCAGTTGTCCATATCGACTGTGTAGACGTTTGGCGTAGCCTGTGGGAAGGGAACGTAGATTGCCTTTCTGAAGCCAAGACCTTGGTCAAACTCACTAGGTACTTCCACAGGACATTCCGTAGCACAATCACCACAGCCTGAACATTTCTCCTCGTCTACATACCGTGCTTTCTTGAGGATGCGAACTTTGTAGTCTCCAGCTTTGCCAGACACACTCCCAACCTCTGAGTTCGTCAATATTGTAATGTTGGGATGCCTTAACACCTCGCTGAGCTTAGGAGTCAATATGCATGCTGAGCAGTCTAATGTCGGAAATGTCTTGTCAATCATGGCCATCCTACCGCCAATTGAGGGTGACCTCTCGACAATGCACACGCCGAATCCCTGAGCGGCGATATCAAGGGCAGCCTGCATACCAGCCACTCCACCGCCCACAATCAATGCATTCCCTATAGATTTCGCCATTGACTTCTCTCCTATTGCGTTGCTAGAATATGCGCAGGACTAATTTTGTTCAAAGAAATCCCGAGAACTTCTGCGTCTATGCCCAAGGCTACGCCTAGATACTGTGTGAGCTGCAGCACAGGTATTCTTTCCTTGCCCTCTGCCTCGTTTCCAAATTGCACCTGAGTAAGCTGTATATCACAAAAACCACACGCGGTAATAATCCCGTCCACGTTCGCAGCTCGTATGTTGTCAATCTTGTCAGTACCAATCTTCCCTGCGACTTCCTCATCTATGCCAAGCATGGGGCCTCCGCAGCAGCGCGTCTTGCCAGTGTAGTCCACTGCAACGCCGCCGGCAATCTCGACGATACGGTCAATTATGGTTGGATTCTCCGGATCATCAACATGTACAATATCAGGAGGACGCAGAACGTGACATCCATAGTGAGCTGCAAGACGAACTCCATTGTATGGCTTCACAATGGCTGCCTTGATAGCATCATATCCGATATCTTCTCGAAAAACCTGTAGTAGATGTTTCACTTCCACGGTCCCAGTGTACTTGAGACCTTCATCTTCCAGCAATGAATTCACTTCTGCTCTGAGCTTCTCGTTATTGTCCAGTTCATGCTTGACTATTTTCAAGGACCCCGAACAGGCGCCACAGATTGCCAAAATGTCCCTGCCCATGCTCTCAGCTAAGGCAAGAATGCGGCCGCTCATAGCAGCAAACGCATTATAGCTTACGGACTCAATATATTGAGCGCCGCAGCAGTTGACGTCCTTCATCGGAATGAGCTTCACGCCGAATTTCTCAAGAACTTTCGTCACGGACGCTTCATAAGCAGGAAGCCGTACTGGCGTGGTGCAGCCGGCGTATAGTGCGAACTCCTTCACTTGATAAACACTCCTTTGAAGTATTTCTTCTTCAGCTTCGCAACGAACTTCTTATTCCAAGAAAGATCTGTGTCAAGACCTAGGTCATCTCGATCATCCTCTATGAAGTCTGAATATGCATCTTCTAGCATCCAGCCATCCTTGAGGACAACGTCTATAGCATTCTTGAAAGCTGGGGGAATGTAACCCTCACGCGCTGCTATTTCTCGAACCGCGTGGAAAATTTCTGCAAGGTTAACGTTCTCCTGGCACCGCTCTTCACACATCCGACAGGTCATGCAAAGCCAAGGAAGGTCACTGCTTAGGACTTCCTCTCTCAGACCTAGGAGGATCATTTGAATCAGCTTTCGTGGTCTGTACTTGTCTGTGGTACTAGCGACCATGCAGCTGGCGGTGCACATACCACACTGAATGCACTTGGCAATGTCCGCACCACCAGGCATAGCTTCGACTTCCTTAGCGAAGTTTGAGGATGGCACGTGATTCGTGTTGGCAGCCGTATTCACTTCATCCATCCTCCTGGGCCTCCTTCTGATTCCTTGCCAGTATAATCGTAGCCCTCATTGCCGCAGCGCTTCCCGCTGAAACAGAATCAGGGATATCTTTCGGACCATCAGCGCATCCACACACAAACACCCCAGGGATGAATGTGTCCACTGGTGTGATGACCTTGTTAGCTATATCCACATAGCCCTCATCCGACAAGCCCATATTCAGCTCGACAGCCAGGTCCTCAAGACCTTCAGGAGGTTGGATACCAGGACTAATCACAATCAAGTCATGCTCTATGTCGTGCAGCTCTCCGGTTTCAGTATCCTCAACTCGAACCGTGAGATTTCCGGTTTCTCTATTCTCCATAACCTCTGCGACTCTTCCGCGCATGAACTTAACGCCGAACCGTGTCTTGGCCATTTCATAGAATTCCTCGAAGCCCTTTCCAAAAGCACGTATGTCAGCATAGTAGACAGATACGCTGGACTCCGGATGATGCTCTTTAGCCATCACTGCATTTTTCACGCCGTACATGCAACATACACGTGAGCAGTAGGGTACTCCTTTCTGAACATCTCGCGCTCCAACGCACTGGATGAATCCAATGCTCTTCGGTATCTTACCGTCACCAAGCCGAATCAGATGTCCTCCCGTTGGCCCGGCTGCGTTGATCAATCGCTCGTACTCCATAGCGTGAATGACGTTCTCATACTTGCCATACCCGAATTGCGGATATACGCTAACGTCGAATAGCTTGTACCCAGTGGCTAGGATTATCGCCCCGACCTCGAGTTCTAGGACTTCATCTCTCATGCTATGGTCGATTGCGTCCCTAGTGCATGCTGCAACACACTGCTTGCACTCACAGCAAACAGCGCATTCCAAGCATCGTTCGGCTTCAGCCGTGGCGGTTGCCTCACTGAATCCCAATTCCACTTCGCTGAAGTTATGCGTTCTGCTGTCGACACTTTGCTTGGGCATTGCGGCTCGGTCCTCGGATTCTTTGTGCGACTTATCAACCTCGTAAGACTGCACTCGATGCAGGTGTTTGTGTCTACCCTCTGCCATGTCAACTCCGCGGATGTATAGGTCAATGGATTCTGCAGCTTGCCTGCCATGGCCTACAGCCTTGACTACTGTTAGAGGACCAGTGACAACATCACCCCCTGCAAAGACTCCCGGGATATTTGTCACGAGAGTTATCTGGTCAGCATTGACAGTCGCCCATTCAGTGCAGTCACACTCATTCTGCACGCCGTTGGGATCAGCAGATTGACCAATAGCGATTATCATACTGTCAATGGCCATTGTGAATTCTGAGTTCGGGATTGGTACCGGTCGACGTCTGCCTGAGTAATCAGGTTCACCAAGCCGCATTTTGACGCATCTGACACCTGCCACTTTGTTCGTTGCCGTAAGAATCTCAATAGGGTTTGTTAGCAGCATGAACTTGATGCCCTCTTCTTTTGCATCTTCAACTTCACCAGGGATAGCAGGAATTTCGACATGCGACCGACGGTAGATTAGCGTAACATCCTTCGCACCCAGACGCTTAGCAACCCTTGCGGAATCAACAGCCGCATCGCCACCACCTATCACTGCTACTCGTGCACCCAACGCGATTTCCTGGCCCGTGCTGGCTCTCTCGAGGAAGTCAATTGCGTAGAATACACCTTCAGCGTCTTCATGTGGAACTCCAATTTTGTTGCTTTGTGACGCACCAGTTCCTACAAAGACGGCCTTGAACCCTTTCTCCAAGAGACCCTTGACTGACTTGACGTGTGTATTAGCTCGCACCTTGACGCCCATGTCAATGACTCTTTTTATCTCACCATCTAGTATGTTTCTTGGCAACCGATACTCGGGAATCGAATATCTGAGAAGACCGCCAAGCTTGGGTTTAGATTCGAAAATTGTAACTGGATAGCCCATCATGGCCAATTGATAGGCACAGGATATTCCCGCCGGGCCGCCACCAACGACCGCAACGCGTTCTTCCTTTGTTATGTTTGGTGTCACTGGTTTCGCAGTCCCATGAGCGATTTCGTAGTCTGCGAGGAATCGATGTAGGTTTCTGATGCTAAGACTGTGGTCGAGCATGCCTCTCTCACATTCAGCCTCACAGAAACTGATGCACACTCGGCCTAACACTCCAGCAAATGGAATTGTGCGCCTTACGATTTCCAGAGCCTCATCAAAGCGCCCGTGTCGCATCATAGCAATGAAGCCTTGAGCGTTGACCTCTGCTGGACAAGTAGCTCTGCATGCAGGCTCTCCTCTTTTATCGACTGTATACACATTTGGAGTCGCCTGGGGGAAAGGAATATAGATTGCCTTCCTGAAACCCATGTTTTGATCAAACTCGTTCGGGACCTCCACCGGACAGACAGGTACACAATCCGCACACCCAGAGCACTTGTCCTCGTCCACATATCTGGCTCTCTTATGAATCTTAACTTTGAAGTTCGTACCATCGCGAGCGATCGACTTAACCTCAGCATAGGTGTGCGTCTTGATGTCTGAGTTGCGCGACACTTCGCTGAGCCGCGGTGTAAGAATGCACGCGGAACAGTCCAGCGTGGGAAAGGTCTTGTCTATCATAGCCATGCGTCCGCCAATAGACGAAGACTTTTCCAAGAGATGAACTTTGAAACCTTGGTTTGCAATGTCCAAAGCGGCTTGCATTCCAGCTACACCGCCGCCCACTACCAACGCACTTGTTGACTTGGGTCCTTCGCCTGACGCTGCTTCTGGCTTGGCTTCCTGTTTGGTAGTCACCATTCATCATTCCCTTTTAGTAGATAACGCCACCACCCAGCATCTCAACTGCTCGAATAAGTAATGCGCGGTTGAGAGAGACGAGGACACGACTGGGTCGATGTTTAGCATCATCAGTTCTTTCGGGCGATGTTACACTTTGTAATAATGTTGCCGGAATCGCTTTCGAACATCTTTTGACTAGTAATGGTTGAATCCTGAAGATTCCAAGTCAGAATGTCGGTTTCTGAGCATTATTGTGTATTGGGTAGCTGTTATTGTGAAATCTCCAAATCGTAGCAATGAGAGTCAACAAGTTGGAAGCTCACGCAAAAGCGGTAAGGGAATAGCAATTCTGCCGCGACACCTATGTCCTAAGGCAAGACTCAAATGGCAGCTATGGGGCAGACCGCGACTAGCGCATACTGTGAACTCAGTCTGATATGCTATCTACTCCGAATGGTGTGCAAGATGACCTTGAAGGAACTTGAATACAAGATACCGAAGCTAGACCGCGGCTACGCGAACCAAACCCTCTACATCAACCTCAGTGACAATACAATCAAGATAAAGCCGGTTGATGAAAAGATGAAGAAGACTTTCACGGGCGGAAAAGGGTTCGATCTTTGGCTGATGTGGAACGGACTTCCGAAGGACCGCGTTGTGAAGTGGGATGACCCCGAGAATGAGATATGCATCGCTACTGGACCGTTGGGCGGAGTCACTCAATATCCAGGCGCAGGAAAGTCAATTGTCACTTCAATTTCGCCAATGACAGGCATTCCTATCGATAGCAACGTAGGGGGCTACTTCGGTCCGAATCTCAAGATGGCGGGCTTCGATGCCCTTGAGATACAGGGGAAAGCAACCAAGGACATCTATGTCTATATTGATGGTGACAACGGCAAGATAGAGATCCACGATGCAACGGACCTGCCTGATACCGCTTATGAAATCACAAGGGTCCTTACCGAACGCCACACGCAGAAGGATGGGAAAGACTTGTCTGTTGTCACAGCTGGTCCCGGCGCAGAGCATGCATACATGGGATGTCTGAATTTTTCATGGTGGGACATAAGGCGAAACCTACCTCGATACAAGCAAGCAGGCCGAGGAGGCATTGGTACAGTTTTCAGGAACAAGAAAGTTAAGGCGCTCGTCGCCAAAGTCAGCAAGATCACTCTAGACATGAACGCGCCCGATGATATGGAGGGTGTCAAGCAGGTAGGCCGAGACCACTCTAAGGAGATTCTCAATTTAGATCCTGCGCAAAACAGAATGAGGGTTATTGGAACTGCTCATCTGCCTTCAATCATGGACGAGTTTGATCTTCTACCAACCCGCAACTTCAGAACCGGAAGCGACCCCGAGGCCAAGGCTCTGTTTGGAGATGTCTGGGAGAAGACATTCAGTGACGTTGGCAAGGGTTGGGATGGCTGTTGGAGACCGTGTGCGATTAATTGCTCGCACTGCATTGTGGGATTCGTTCCCAAGACCGGACCATTCAAGGGCAAGAGCGTTGTCGTCGATGGGCCCGAGTACGAAACGATTGCAGGGTGCGGTTCCAACATCGCAGTCTTCGACCCACACTATGTTGCGGAGATTAACTTCTACGCTGACGCTTACGGAATCGACACAATCAGCTTCGGTACAACCATGGCCTTTGTCATGGAGCTCTTCGAGGAGGGATACATTGACCAAAAAGCCACCGGAGGTCACAAGCTAAACTGGGGCGCTGTGGATGAGGTACTTGCAGTCCTGCACGAGATGGCCACTGGCGAGGGCTTTGGCGGCAAGCATTTCGGTAAGGGAACTCACTACCTCAAGGGCTACTTTGGTAAGGAGTTTGGTGTTGATGCAAAGATCTTGCAGGACATCGGAATGGAGCACAAGGGTCTCGAGTATTCAGAGTACGTAACCAAGGAGAGCCTTGCCCAGCAAGGAGGATACGGGTTTACACTAAAGGGGCCACAACATGACGAAGCGTGGTTGATATTTCTCGATCAGGTTCACAACTACATGCCAACCTTTGAAGACAAAGCAGAAGCACTTCATTACTTCCCAATGTGGAGGACTTGGTTCGGTTTGAATGGTCTATGTAAGCTGCCCTGGAACGACGTTGTGCCAGCCGACAACTCCGATACCAACGAGCCCGCGAAGGTTCCTGGTCACGTTGAATTCTATGCTAGATTCTTCACTGCCATGACCGGAAGAAAAGTTTCCGGTGATGACTTGGTCCAGATGAGCGAGCGTGTCTACAACTTCCAACGTATCTTCAACATTCGACAGGGCAAGGGACTCAGAATCAATGATTCGAATCCCCCCTACAGGAGCGTAGGCCCTGTGACGGATTGGGAGTACGAGTCTAGGCAGGATCGCTATGATGCGCAACTGAAGGAGATAGGTATTGACATCTCTAGTATGAGCACCTCGAAGAAAAACAAGGCTCTTCGAGCGCATCGTGAAGAACGGTACAAGTGCCTTGCAGACGCGACCTACAAGAGAAGGGGCTGGACGCGCAACGGCGTTCCAAAATCAAAGATGATTAAGGAGCTAGGAATAGACTTCCCCGATGTGATGGCAATAGTCGAGAAGTACGAAGGGCAGGAGCCCCCCGCAGACACCTTGCCAGAAAGCGATGAAGCATGGGTATAGCTACCTAAGGAAACGTGCAAGATCTAAAGGCAATACGAATGACTGTTTACCCATTCCGCTGAATCTCTGTTGAATGGCAAACATCATTCTTCATCTACTTCGATAGACACGTTTTAGAGTG
>JAUWOA010000124.1 GCA_030612365.1 Candidatus Thorarchaeota archaeon | reverse complement strand
TGGTCTGATTTGATGCGTTTTATTTTAACAAGGAATGATAGAGCACTCCTGAGTCCCATCAGTGGGGACTTTAGGAAGCCGCCCACCCCCGTCGGGAACATCACAAACGGCTTGATATGCTTGCCAACCGTTGTGCTGTTGTAGATATACGATTTGCCAGACGGTTCAAGGAACTCTACATGTTTATCCACATCCCTCAGGGATTGCGCCAATGCGGATTTCTTACCATATCTGATTGCGTGTATTCCGTAGTCCAAGGTGTAGCCGTCCCGCGCAATGAAGTGCGCTCGTCCTCCGCGTTTGGAAGACTTCTCGACAATCAATACGCTTTTACCCTTCGGACCAAACCTGTTTGCCAGTAACGCACCAATATGGTGGCCACCAATCCCCGCACCTACAACCAGGAAATCTACAGATTCGCCAGTGCTTGTTCCCACAGACATCAGCTTTCGCCTCGAAGTACGTCTTGTAGAGATTCGAATATGGAGTTGCGTGATAATAAGATACCGAAAATAGATCATTCAATGATAGATGGGGCCCGGAGCGGGAGCTTCCAGTCACACAGATTTCGTATGGCTTGCTGAACCACAATCCAATACCATGAGTTTAGCATTGCAAGCTGAGGAGAACCATAGCGAGCCATGAATAAGCTAATAAGACAAATCCATTCTGCATGATTTCGTCCCCCTGGTGGGGACAACCCATGGCCCGGGTGGTGTAATGGCAGCATAGGGGATTGTGGTTCCTCTGACGCGGGTTCGGTTCCCGCCTCGGGCCCCATCCACTATTGGGTCATTCATTTTCGGCACGTTATTATCACACAGTACCTTATTCGACTCTATAGAATGCCAACGTCGAGGCGGAAGATGATGTCTGTAGGAACAAGCTCTAGCGAAACTGTGGATTTTCTGGTTGTAGGCGCGGGGATTGGTGGCCACCATATTGGTGCGTTACTGGCAAACAGGTTTGGTCCGAAGGGAAAGAGCGTACTAATCGTCGAGAAGTTCGCCAAACGCGGAGGACGCGCACACTTCATTGTACGGGATGGCTACACCCTAGACTACGGGATACACGCAATCAGATATGGTAAGAAATCCGCATTGGCGCAATCCCTGAGGGATGTAGGCAAACATGTAGAGTTCCTTGAACCGTCTGGCAAATCGTACATCTACGACAGCACGACGGTTGGCAAGCACATCAAGCCATTTGTGATGTTCCCGACGGGGATGGGCGGCTTCCTGAAGTCGCCGCTGATGGGACTTATGAGTGCTATATCATTCCTTGTTAAAATAAAACGCATTAAATCGGACCGCTACATGGACGTAAGCCTGCGCGACTACACAGAGAACCATCTAGGTTGGGACGATGAACGTCGACGCAAAGGCTTAGGCGAGTTCCTCTTCCTTTGTGCGGAATCCATGATGGTCTGCCCGTTCGAAGACCGAGTCAGCTTTGGTGAAATGATTGAAGCCTTCAATGAGAATCTGAAGAAGAAGATCAGTGTCACTTATCCAAAAGGTGGATGGAAATCCATATTCGATGGATTCACAGAAGCCATTGAGGAAAACGGAGGAAGATTCCGTCAGGCTGAATGTACTACCATCAACTTCAGCAAAGGACGTGCCGTTTCCGTCACTCTCAAACCGCCTGAAGATGACGAATACAATATCACCGTCAATGAAGCCGTGATAGTCACTGTCCCAGTGCAGAATCTGCGGTCCATAGTTGGCGCAAGGGCAGCAGAATCAGTCATATCCGTCGACTTCCTTACGAGATGCGAAGCCCTAAAACCCACAGCGGGAGCTGTGATTGACGTGGCATTGAAGAGTAGGATAACGGATCATTCGGGCATCATATTCCTCAGGAAATCAAACAGCTTCGGTCAATGGTACAGTAATATCGAGCCCGCCATGGCGCCCAGGGGATGCCTACTCGGAACTTGGTTCAAGCCCATCAATGCTGCAGATGCCAATGACAAGTCCAAAAATGAAACAGCGTTAGACGACATGTGGAAGGAACTCATTGAAGCTTATCCCGAGATAGAAGATAACCTAGATTTTGTAAGACGATTTGTCGCACCCATGTGTGATGGTGCGGAAGTGAACATTGACCAGCATAGATGCCGTCGACCCTCGTGTGAGGAGCCTGTGCCTGGTACATCGAATGTCTGGCTATGTGGTGATAGCACCAGCGGCCATGGAGCCGGCGGAGAGATCGGTCACGTTAGTGTCAGACAGCTCTGGGACAAGCTCAAGAACTTGTAGTCAGCCAGAGCTCATTCCTTCGGTTTGACATACCAATTCTTCTTGCCATCCAAGAAGTGGTCGACCCCACGTCTGCTGAGTATGCGGAGATTCTTCAGATGGGCATCTCCATGTGATGCCCTTAGGAAATCCAGTTTCGTGCAGGTCTTGAAATCATCACATTCCCAACAGCCTTCGATGCCTTTTTTCTCGCAGCACTTCCTTATTTTGCAAAAGGGAGGACCGCCACCCGCCTTGCATCCACGCTTGCAGCGCATCTTGACTAGTCCGCCAAGTACCTGGTAGCATTCAGGATAATGTTTGAATACCTCAAAGAAAGAGTGGGAAGAAAGCGATTCGGCAACCTTTTCGTATCTGAATGTTCTAAGCTCCTTGCGCAGGTCCCTTGCCAAATCAGCTATGCTACCAGTATACGAGGGGCATTCTTGACAGTACAATCCACAGTAGGCAATCATTCCACTCTTTTCTGACATCTATCCACCTTCTGATTCCAGATGAGAATAATGGATAATCCCTTCAGGCACTAATTAATACTTTACTCTGCAATCCCGAGAGATAAGACCAGCAAGTTGCAGGCACACGGAACTTCAATCCGATGCGTACGATGTCTAGGCACTGCATAGCCCTCCAATGATCTGGAGCAGACTCACTTAAGCCTCAGAACCTACTTCTTTAGAATGTACACGACGAGAGGAACACCGCCACCTCAGGCGGCACTTCGTCTGCTACCTCTACTGTCAGTTTCAGTCGGGGACGCACGATATCTGCGATGAACAGTCGCCTCCAAAGGCTTATCTTTGCTGCGTAGACGACCACATCTCCTCTGATGTTCTTGAACTGCAATCTGTAGTCAAAGTAGGTTTCAGAGGCCCATCTGATTTCATCGTCGTTTCTGACTACTACTCGCGGCCATTTGCTGAGGAAGTCGAGGTGTGGTGCTCTATCTCTGGTCCGGTAGTGATACACATCAATATAGTAGTGTTGACCGTCTCCAGTGGTGACAGGAATGGCGTTCTCTCCAAAACATCTGCTGGCGAATATAAAGTCTGGAATGATAGCTTGAACGCACACACCCTCACAGTCAAACGCTGTGAACTCGATCCGGTAGTCTAGCATCTTGGTCTTGTCTTTGGCGTCCCAGACTGTGGGATTCCGGAGAAGAAGGAGCTGTACTCTCCCTCCATCATCTGTGGATATGATATGGGCGTGCATTCCCGCCTTTGGAAGACGTGTACTTGTCCAATGGCGGTGCTGGTGTACGATAGTGAATCTGCTGAGATCTAGTTCATTGAGGATGCCTGAGGGGGGATACCTCTCAAGCATCGTCTGTTTCCATCTATCTACGGTTCTCTTGGTCTTATTCTTGTACTTCTGGGATACTGTTATGCCGAGTCCGCTCCTAACATACGAGTCGAGTCCTAGAAACTGCCACTCCACATATATGTGAGTCTCCAGGCATACGTATAGCAGAACCAGTCAATCAGCCATTCCAGCCCTGCAATAATTATCGCGGTTATGATACCAAAACCGATTTTCTGCTGTGCATCTACGAGATCTTCAGTCAGGCTTGTATATCTTGCCAATGATCTAGATATTGGTCCGGTCATGGCATCCTCAAACTTCTTCATAAACACCACGTCGATATAAGGCACGAGCCAGGTCAGTCCCAAGAAGCCCACAAACGGTATGAGGAGATGACTTACGAGATATGAAATAGACGCGACAAGAGCCTGTATGATGAACATCGAGGCCAGTGCCATGACTACGGACTTGGCAGCCACTATCGCAGACCCCATCACGCCGAGAGCAGCAGAGATGAGTACCTGAAGTGCAGGCTTTATGAGGACAGGCCATATCCAATCCAGCAGAACATCCCCGAAACTCACGTCAAAGATATCCAAGACCACTCCAACCATGTCCCAGACTGAACCAAACACTCCGCATGCGAATGCTATTATGATATATGCAAAGATCGCAAGGGTGTTATACCGAACATCGATTTTGCCATGTAAGGTGAACCATTCCCAATACAGAGACAGCGTAATCTCGAATGGTGCAAGAAAACACGGTTTTGCATCACCAGCGAGGAGCTCTGTGATATGGTCAAATGCTCGATTCATAGTTCCAACACATGGCTTGAGCAGATATGCCGCCAATTCCTCCGAGTGTGGCATCGACCATCCCATCAATTCCAATGGCGTCCCCTACGGACACATACCTGTTGATGTTGGCAGACTCACAGGCTATGATTATGTCTCTACCGGGAGTCCCGCGGACTCTCCAACTTAACTGCTCCCATGATAGAACACTATCCTGTGTGCAGATTCCATCGTTTGAGCCATGTGACAGCCAGACCACCTGTCCGAATACCCTACCGATTGTCAGCATATACTCCAAGGAGTTGTACTCAACAACTCTCACATTCTCAACGTTCTCAGTGATAGCGTGTACTGCCATTTCCACATCATCATCATTATGCATGACAACGATTATGTCTGAAAACACTGGTGTGGATAACGGCATGACAACCATTGGCGACACCATTAGTGTCACAAGAAGCAGATACTGCGCATTCCTGCATAGAGAACGTATCTTCGCATCACTTGTCCACTTAGTAAACGAAAAGCCTCTCATACTAACCACATGGTGCCTTACGTGAACAACGCATAGAAAACCTCGGTTCAGATGAGAGTCTTTGTTTGAACTATGCGATTAGCTTGCACACTCTGTATTGTATGACTTCACCTCAAGCAGTGTTTCCGTCGACTTTCTGCTGCAAGCCTTGGTTTCAGTACTTCTTCAAGGCACCCCTTAATTATGCCAAACGCATTTCTAGCTAGGGAATAGACCCGATCCTAATAGCAGGGTCATGGTATATCGATAACAGTCCCACCGATTCCAGTCCTTCTGCCTGAGTAGTTTCCCAATCCTGAGCAGATTCCCTTCGTCCGCAGCTATTGTGGAAGCGAATCAGTAAGTCCACTTCTATCATACACACATATGGAGTCAGAGCTGTATTCAGTGAGCAGAGAATGATGATCGACATGGTACTTGACAGAATAAATGCACCACTCAGCACCGACACTTCCTATAGCTCGGGTCATATAATCGCCTCCATGTCCACAATCCCTCATAGCATTAGGGTTGAAGTCTTCGCCAAGACTGCGGGGTTACTGAATGCAGTCTTCATTGACCTTGACGTAGTCACGACGACAATCCCAGCAACCTAGGAAACGTGTTTGCGGGCTGCCTTCAGAATCGCAACCTCATCTTCGAGGTCACTGATACACTCAGTCATTTCCATGACCTTTTCGAGAAGGATGGATATCAAGTATCCGTAGTTGACACTGTACCCCTCC
>JAUWOA010000187.1 GCA_030612365.1 Candidatus Thorarchaeota archaeon | reverse complement strand
GATAGCTCTAGGAGTTGGTTTAGATTGAACAAGAAGACTCTGGGCGTGCTATTGCTCACCAGCCCATATACATACCAGAATAGCGAAACCTTCTACGAGATTGCAAAAGCCGCTCTCGAGAAGGGCCACGAAGTGAAAGTCTTCCTCTTTGTTGATGGAGTGAACAATGCCAAGCTCAACCAAGAACCAGACCCTGAACGCCCAATGAATGAAAGGTTCCAAGAGCTGGCTGATGCTGGGGCTGTTTTCCAAGCATGTGGTCTCTGCACAACTGCCAGAGGTTTCGACCAAGAAGGTGCCGACTACACTCCTGGAGTCGAAGTTACGGGTCTTACCGAGCTTGCAGAGATTGTAGGTGAGTGTGACAGGTTTCTAACGTTTGTACCATAGGAGGAATCGCGATGGAATTCACTGAACGATCTGTACTGCTCTTGATACGGTCCAAGCCTTTTGGTGCCATCTTTAACTTTGAGGGCTGGCGGGCAAGTGTTGGCATGTTTGGCATGGATCATGAGCCGATGATGCTGTTCATGGGGGACGGCGTTCTCTCAATTCTAAAGGGTATGAACGACTTGCCAATCAGAATGTTCAAGATGACCTTCCAGAGTTTCGATGGTCGCATCTGTGTGAGCAAGAAGTCGTTGGAAGCACACAACATAAGCCCCGATGAGTTGATCGAAGGCGTGGAAGTTCTCGACGAAGCTGGGATAGGGCAAGCGTTCGTGGAGAACGAAATAGTTCTAACATTCTAGGAGTGTGATGCGAAGTTGAAGGCATTGATTTGGCTATCGTCTGACTGCTCAAGTCTGGAAGAAATTGTTCAAGCTTTGAAAAGCCAAGGTCAAGAGGCGGCCATATTGCTGGTTCAAGATGGAGTCTTCATGGCCGATAAGGGCTGTCCACACTCTGATGAATTGAAGACGTTGAAAGTCAAGGTGTACGCGTCCAAGAAACACGTGGAGGAACGTGGACTGGGTGACCGCCTGGTCGTGGATGTGGACCTTGTCGACTACTCCCGAATCGTCGATCTAATGATGGACGAATATGACAAGGTCATCTCTCTTTGAGTGATAATCTAGAATATACAAGAGAGGGAGGGGAATATGTCCCCGCCGGCTCTCAGAAGTACATTGTACTGTCGAAGTTGAGAGCATCATCAATCATTGTGGCTGCGCCAGCAATGGTGATGCGATCATCGCGTAGATGCTCCTTCTTCACGCCTCTGAACTCTGCCGAGTTTGAACAGAGTTCGATTTTTCCACCTTCCTCTAGGAACGCGTTAATGAGCTCTGGAAGGGGCGGAAAACCAGGTGCCGTGACCTTCTCTGCGGCTCCCTTCTTCATGAGGTAAACTGCGTCCATCATGAGGAAGATCTTCGCCTCTATGTCCTGCGCCTGTGCCGTTGTACCGGTCACAAACGGAGCAAAGCAACGCTCTGCACATTCAGGACCCCACTGTCCGATTATGTAAAGACTAGCCATTTTTGAATCATCTCCTCTACAGTATTGCTAGGCCCTCATAGAAAAGAACCAAGCCCAATGTCAGGAAGAAGGAGATCAACAAGTTCGTGATGTGTGAACTGTGGATCGGACCGCCCTGCATTGTCTTCATGAGTATTGGTAGTACCTGACCGAATTCCATCAGAGTAGCAAGAGCTACCAGAACGAAATTGATCAGTAGTATTATGTGAAGCATATCATACATGGCTGGAACCGCTGGCGGGAAGAAAAGTCCCACGACAAGTGCTCCCAGTGCGACCATCATCGCTCCCATTAGAGTCATGACTTGCTTCATTAGATAGAAGCCCATCCTTCTTGCTAGCATGAACCCGCTAAACATCGTGCTCATGGCAACACCGAATAGGACAAGCAGAATCAATTGGAATAGGGCCATTATAATTCACCCGTAATTGCTTAACGATTGATTTTCGAGTGTTATTAAGGATGATGGAAAAGGAACAAAATTGAGTATTCTAGATTACGGACTGTAACCATGCAATTTTATCATGAACGTTTGGCTGCATTTGTTTACTGGGCATATGGTAATGCATAAAACGGAAATAATTCGCCTTTGCGGCCTAGTTGATGACCTATGACTGACTATGAAGTCGCTAGAGTGTTTGACGCGAGCGGGCTGAGATGTCCAATGCCAGTGTTGAAGACGAAGAAGGAAATTAAGGAGATTGCGGTGGGAGAGATTCTCCAAGTCACTGTCACAGATATTGGCACTAAGAAGGATTTTCCAACCTGGGCTAAGCG
>JAUWOA010000061.1 GCA_030612365.1 Candidatus Thorarchaeota archaeon | reverse complement strand
CCTCCTACGAGGCACATAATGAATGCTTTCTTGTTGCGCATATCTTCACCGCTCTAACGTACGAAACTGATTGCCCGTTTATCTGTATCTATGCGCTCGGAGTCGCAGAACGCACATAACCTGCAAGTTCACGAGCTTTCTTGCACAACGAACGGGGTTGCTTTTCGTCTATCAAAAGATACTGGGGAATCAAACCCGCATTCCTTGATGACCTTCAGTGCTAGTTTGATACCCTGTCCCACATCGCCAGGTCTGTGCGCATCAGAACCAACAGTCACGGTTTCTATACCCTCTTTCCTCAGAGCAGCCACTAGAGATGACTCTGGCATTGTCGCATCCATTCCTTTCCTTAATGATGAGGTGTTAACCTCAAAGCCAACATTGAACCGCTTCATCCCACTGGCCAGATCGGACACATGAGGCCTCCAGAGCGACCTAATCTCACCGCCATAGAACTCCTCGCCATAGCGTCGATAGAGGTCGAGGTGACCCAAGATATCAAACAGTCCTGATTCCACACAGTCCATTAGAAGCGAGAAGTAGATGCTGCCCATCTGTTCCAGATTGTGTTTTGAGAAAAATGCATGTGACTCTTCCTTGACGGAGATAGCTAGGTGATCTACTAGATGGGTTGAACCCATTACAAGATCGAACTCCGTATCGTGGAATCTTTCAGGCAGATGGTCCAACACTCCCGGATAGTAGTCGACCTCAACACCTAGGCGTACTTCAAGTCCTTGGCCTCTGTACTGGTCTCCCGCTATTCGAACGGAGTTCTCGTAATCCTCTAACCAACTGCTTGACCGAGCATCCACCCTCTTTCCACGGACCATAACATAGGCATCATTCCTGACTGTATCTGTGTCAAGGTGCGTTGTGAAACAGATCTCTCTGAATCCTCGTTTCAAGGCGACCTTACAAAATTCGTCGATGCTTCCCTCAGCATCTGATGAGTAGTTGGGATGGATGTGATAGTCAATCATCTAGCCAGAAACGTAGGAGTTCGCATATCAGCTTGACTAATTGGGCTGTTATGCAGTCAAATCCCATGCAGCATTGTAGGTTTAGGGATTAACCAATGCCTCTGGAGCGATTGGGGTACGAGTTCCCTCCTTGAGCAGGAATGACACGAGTGTGGCAAGGGTCGTTGTGACAACAAGGAACAGAATCGATGCCGATAGACCATAGATATCACCTATAACTCCGAAGATTATTGGTGACAGTGCGCCAGGTATTGCCCCCACAGAGAAAAGAAGACCAAAGGCAAGACCCTGTGCGTGTTTAGGACTCACCTCTATAAGGTAGGCCGTGTTTGGCGGAACGCCTAGGAAGAAGAAGAAACCTATGGCACTCAGTACAATTATGAGAACGGTATGGTCAAGAGAAAAGTTCAGCATAAGCAGGAGCGGCGTTGTGAATAAGGTTGATGCGATGATGAAAGGCACTCTGCGTCCAATCCTGTCCGAGAGCGGTGCTGATATAATCTCTCCGACAAGACCTGCAATGAGCATCACGGTTGTGAGGAGACCGGCCCAAACAGGTTCATAGCCGTAGGTTATGGCAAGATAAAATGGCATCAGAAGAGTTGTGCACCGGAAAGACATTCCTCGAAGACCCATAACGATGACGGAGAGCGCGTAGCTTCGGGTCCATCCATCCGCTCCACCAGTTTCCTCAAGCCCCTCGCCGATATCGAACTCGGGTCGCCTTGAATACCTCATCAATAACACGGTCGGAATGAACAGGGCTAATCCAAGGGCTCCAATCAACATCAATGGCAGTTGCCAACCACCAAGCATGGCCATCATTGCGGCACCCGCAATGGGGATTACAGCCATGCCAACAAGACCCCCCATTGCCTGGACCCCTGTGGACTTGGCTCTGGCTCCAGCTGGGAACTTTTCTGAGAGTGCAGGGAATGCACTGGGGTGATAGCCAGAGGCACCAAGTCCTAGCAAGACCTGTACAAGCACAAGCATCAGGAATGTAGTCACAAGTCCAGTAAGCAGGATTGCAACAGCACTTACTAGCACGCTCGCAGGTATGAAGATATCTCGCCATCCCTTATCCCCATAATATCCAATGGCCAGATGTGCAAGTGTCATCGTGATAACCGAAGCACTTGCTACCACTCCGACCTCAGTGTACGAAAGAGTGAGGTCGCTCTGTATTTGATACAGAAACGGGGAGAGTGCACCTGTGTAGACGTGATTTAGAAAGTGCGTGATGGTGCACGCTATCAATACGGCATACGATGCCTTCGTGATCTTCGTCAACTTGATTCTCCACGGGTTGGCAGGGCCAACTTCTGCGCGCTCACGCTACAAGTTAAACGTGGCGATAGATGCTCCATGGAATTCATGAAAAAAAGAATGGGGATATGCTGATGACCAAGAATTTCTCCCGGGTCATCAGCAAATCCGATTTTCGACTCGGGTATTTTGTGTTCAATGTCTTAACTCCGTGCCTTTTAAACATCTGAAATCAAGCAATCAAGGTGTTTTCGGGAACACTTCCTGTCGCCACACTTGCGAATAGCTCTTGAGTGCGTACTTCACATGAGGTGGGAAACCCATAGCATGATTTTGAGTGCTAGCATGGCGTCATCATCTGCAGCATACATCCCCAGCATTCCGTAGTTATCAATGAAGAAATTCGTACCTGTGACAACAATCCTACCTCCGCTATCGTCTTGCATGGCGGCAAGGACTATGCTTGCTGAGTAGTTCGCAAGGGCAATGGCATTCTCAGGTATCGTCACAACTCCTCCGTAGAAGTCGAAGCTCTCTACTCCTGATGTGATGATATGCGATTCAATCTGAATAATTACGATTGGGTCCCCCTCGCTCGGAACCCGCGTATAGCCTAATGCAAAGCCGCTCCAATTCAAGAAGTCATTAACAGAAGCGATGTCTAGACTCTTGTTAGACAGGGCAGCAACGAAGATGCCGCCTCCGTTCTCATAGTATGCTTCATATGCCGCCTTCTCGTCCTCAGCAAAGGGAATGGAGAACCGTTCCACACTCGATGGATTGGTATCATTCAGTTCCCAAGCACATGGATCAAGAATGACTACTGCATCAAATTCCTGAAGGATCGCCAGTGTCGTTTGGGTCCCATTCCTGATTTCTGTCACAGAGATGTCATTTGACGTAAGCTCGACGTAGAATTCCCTGAACTGGCCATATATCGTATCAATTGACCAAGGTGTGTGACTAATATCAAAGGCCACTCGAGCCGCTGGCTCTGACACGCTGAAGTAGACAGTAAGAGATGTGTAACCGAAAGCATCGGACGTGAATGTGATATCTGCTAGGTACGTGGACTGCCCTGAGTCCGGTATTTCAACATCTAGCGACACGAAGCCAGTCTGATTGATGATTGCGTGTGACGGTAATCCAAAAATCGCTGGTGTGTCGCTATCGATGTCTATCTCAAAATCAGTCAAACCTGAGGTCATCAGTTGTATACTGAACTGATAGCTATCACCATAGAATAGTGTTTCAAAGTCTAAAGGAAGCGATTTGGGGTGTGCATAGGAGATGGCAGGGAGATTTCCGTCGACAGATGTCTGTGCTATTAGCGTGATTGATGCCTGCAAGTTAAGCCTCCCCGCGCCTACAACGTACTCTTCATAGGGCATGGTTGAAGCTCCCATTAGCAATGCAGTCATGATTGACCCTGGTGTATATGTGATGCTGTTGGTCAAGCAATATCCTATCAATTCGGCAGCCGCTCCAGCGACTCTGGGTGAAGCAAAGCTAGTTCCGAAGTACGTTGCACCAGATACTTCAAAATAGCCCGGAGCTGCAATATCCGGTTTCATGTACCTTGACGCTGTGGGTCCTGTGCCTGAGAATCCCGCTGGAACGCCATATGTGTCAAGTGCTGCTGCAGCTAGACAGTACGGAAACAATCCTGGAGAGTCAATACTTGTACCCATTACACCATCTTGCCCGTCATTGCCTGCCGCTGCAACTACGACAACACCCTGATTGAATGCCCACTCAACGGCTTCCTGAAGGGGGTCTCCAAATGATGGAGTGGAACCCAGACTGAGGTTGATGACACTGCAATTCTCCTCAACGGCCCAGCGAATCGCCGCAAGGATCCCTACTACGGTAGCTGAGCCATCTAAGTCCAGAACCCTGGCATTAACAATTACGGCGCTCTCACTATCGGAAACTACGGTCTTGGCTACCATCGTGCCATGCGGTGTGTCATCAGGTTTTGAGTCGCTGGTTGAATCATCATTCACACCATAACCATTCTCTACCGTTATGAAGCTCCTTTGAGAAGCAACCCGTCCCTGTAGGGCGAAATCGATATCGATTCCAGTGTCGAGAACTGCCACCCTCACTCCGGTGGGTGGCGTCACTGGCGGAATCATGCGAACGATAAGGATCACTCCTCCTGCGATCACAAGCATGAGGACAATTATCACTGCCAGAATTTTAGTTCCTGACGACGAAGATGACTCATTTGCACCAATATCTGGCTCCCAATAATTTGACATGATTGACACCCTGGTGTTAGGGCCGCGTGCGGCGTAATTTCTGAAACATAAAGTCTGATGAACTTATCGACCCCGACATTTGCTCCTGCAATCATCTTTGGCAATCTTGAAAACATTCAAAAGATATGGCACTTCAGTTCGTACGTCCGGGGTCAGCTAGCTTGTCAATTACAAGTTCATTTATCTATGCTAGCGCCTCCGTTCTTTTACGACCTTAAGAGGCACCCCCATGACCGCAAGCGCCGCCATCCCGAGCAGTTCTGATGAACCTCAGAGGTTTCACTCAATGCCCATTGAGGAGGTTTTTGAATCTCTTTCAGTTGCGCCTGAGAAGGGTCTTGAGGATGATCAGATTAAAACGCGTCGAGATAGATATGGTTTCAACGACATTCAGAAAGTCAAGGGTTCCTTCTGGCAAGTCTATCTTGCTCCCATCTTCAATTGGCTAATTACCATCTACCTCTTGAGTTCATTTGCTCTAGTCGCGCTAGCTCTAATGTTTCCTGGACCAGGGAATCAGATGGCACAGGCGATGATGTGGCTTGGCATAGTCAGTGTTAATTGCGTTGTCGCGATATTCCAGCAGTTTCGTGCTCAGAAGAAACTCGACTCGCTGGAGCGGCTGTCTGCTGGGGAGGCTCGAGTCATTCGAAATGGTTCCGAGCTAAGTATCGACCCGACAGAATTAGTTCCCGGAGACGTATACATCTTGGAACAGGGCGATAGAATTCCTGCGGATGGCAGACTGATCTCGTCAGCAAACCTTACAGCAAACGAAGCATCACTCACTGGTGAGAGCGTTCCTGCAGACAAGGATGCGCGCCTAGCGGTAAGAGATGATGTTCCACTAACCGATATGCGAAATATGGTCTTCCTCGGTACATATGTTTCGACAGGAACTGCAACAGTAGTAACTACGACGACCGGAGAGCTCACGGAGATTGGGAAGATTCAGAGTGAACTGCAGGTTCTGAACACTGGGGATATCCCATTGCGCAAGAAAGTGAACCTTCTTGCGAAGTACTTGGGGATTGCAGCCATCTTTCTCATGACAATCTCTGTAGCTTGGCTGGCAATTATCAGCCCGCTCATGAGAGGGGAACCGATTGTTCAAGACATGGGCGCCATCGCAGATGTACTCAGCGACGGAATTACCAAAGCAATGACAATAATGCCAATTAACATCCCGCTTTTGACGACAATAGTTCTTCTCACTGGTGTCTTGGCAATGGCGAAGAAAGGGGTGATAATTAGAGACCTCTCAGCAGTCGAGAGCCTGGGACGGGTCAGCGTTATCTGCTCAGATAAGACTGGGACCCTGACTCGCAATGAGATGACAGTGACATACATCTGGGACACGCACAACCTCTATTCAGTCACTGGGGATGGATACTATCCAAATGGTGATATCTATCGCGTGCCGGAATCAATCGACATTGATGCTACGAATGAGGGTGCGGGCAAACGTGTCAAAAATGTTTCCCGCAATAAAGGCCTGACTCGCTTGATTATCTGCGGAGGGATAAACAACGATTCAGAGATTATTGAGAAGAAGATTGCAGGTCAAGGAATCACTTGGACCCCTCTAGGAGACCCAACCGATGCTGCGTTGCTGACCCTGTTCAGGAAGAGCGGACTTGATGAGGCGAAAGCTAGAAAGGACTACGAGGTTATAACGGAGTTTCCATTTGAATCAGAACTTAAGCGAATGTCAAAAGTCTGCAAGGATGGTAGCAAGTTCATCGTCTTTGTCAAGGGCGCAACGGAGGTCCTGCTTTCCAAGTGTACCATGGTCAACGGTGATGCTGAAGCAGCTAGGCTTACAAAAGCGAAGGCCTCGAAGATACAGACGATGACTGATAAGTTCGCTTCAGAAGGATATCGCGTTATCTCTCTAGCATACAAGAACATGAACTCCTTACCTACCACTGAGAATGCAAGAGGTCTTGTTGAGAGCGACCTCATCTATCTGGGCTTTACAAGCATTGTTGATCCACCCAGAGCTGGCGTGAAGGAATCTGTGAATGCGTGTCATAGTGCAGGCATAAACGTGGTCATGATTACAGGTGATGCTGCTGCCACAGCGAAGACTATTGCTGAGAACTTGAATGTCTTCGATTCAAACTCCCTTGCCGTTGAGGGCTATGAGATTGAGGATCTCAATAAAGCGTACTTTGCCAGGGTCAATGTGTTTGCAAGAGTCAACCCTGAACATAAGCAGATCATTGTTGAAAGGTATCAGGACCAAGACAAAGTAGTGGCCATGACTGGCGACGGCGTTAACGACGCACTGGCATTAGCCATGAGCGATACGGGAATTGCCATGGGAATCACTGGAACCGATGTGGCAAAAGAAGCGGCCGACATGGTGATTACTGACGACAGCTTCGCATCCATTGTAACGGGTGTCCACGAAGGTCGAGGCCTCTTCAACAAGATACGCACGATGGTATACTTCTACGTCGCCATCAACCTGTTTGAAAGCATTGTATTCTTCGGAGCACTCTTCCTCCTCCCCACGATTCTTCCTCCAGCTATCGAGTTTCTTTCACAGTGGCAAAGCATGTATCTGGTAGTCACCACTCATTCGTTCCCAGGCTTAGCTCTTGTGTTTGATAAGATCTCGCCTCGCGCCATGGAAGACAAGCCGCGCGACAGTGAGGAGATTATCACAAGGCCCATCGCGAAGTACATGGCCATCAACGTGTTGCTGATGGTTATTGGCGCCGCAGGAATTTACGCCCTGACCCTCACGGGCTGGCTTGGCATTGTTGAAATCTACCCTGAAAATATCGGGGGCGTTTACGCTGACCTCATGGTTGGTCCGAATGCCGCTCCGATGAAGGCCACAATCATGATGCTGACGGTTATTCTATTTGTTGAGAGCATAATGGTTCTCAGCATTCGAAGAATCAATATGCCATTAACGAAGAGTCTTCGAGAGCCTGGCACCATCAGGTATATTCCCCTGCTAGGCCTGATCTATCTAGCTCACTATCTCTTGATGTATTGGCCGCTGGCACAAGAGCTCCTTTCGGAATACGGGCTGGACTTCTTCTTCATACCCCTCACAGGCTATGATTGGCTGCTCTGTGCGCTATTCGCAGCGCCAGCGATTATTGGCATGGAGCTGTACAAATGGCACCTAAGGTCTCATGGCAAGGAATTGTGAGAAACGCCGAAGAACTTGGAACCTTCCATGCATGTATATGGTGGGATATGTTTTTCGAAGGGACTCTATAAATACATGAATGGCTCCCAAAAAGGTGGTGAATGTCTTGGCACGAAAGACCACTTACTCACTCAAGAAGATGAAGCGCAAGGGCAAGAAGATTGTTATGCTCACAGCTTACGATGCCCCGTCGGCCAGCATTCTCAGCGAGTGCGGCGTGGACATGATCCTCGTGGGTGACTCGGTCGGCAATGCTCTGCTAGGATACGAGAGTACAATTCCAGTCACGCTCTCAGACATCATTCATCATTGTGCCGCGGTTGCTCGCGCTAAACCCAAGAGTCTGATTGTTGGTGACATGCCATTCATGTCCTACAAAGTCAGCATCCCTCAAGCACTCAAGAACTGCAGCCGCATGCTGCAAGAAGGCGGAGCCGAGGCAGTCAAGATTGAGGGCGGTGGCAATGTAGTGAAAATTGTCGAAGCTCTAGTTGATGCAGGAATCCCCGTGATGGGGCACATAGGACTCACGCCTCAGTCAATATTCGAGCTAGGTGGATATCGTGTCCAAGGTAGAACTGCTGATCAAGCTGAGGTTCTAGTTGAACAAGCCAAGCGTCTTGAAAAGGCTGGAGCATTCTCTCTTGTCATCGAACTAGTGCCATCAGAAACTGCAAAGCTAATCACTGAGGCCGTTGAGATACCCACAATTGGTATCGGGGCTGGGCCTTACTGCGATGGACAAGTCCTGGTACTATGGGACATGCTCGGTTTGTTCGAGGACTTCAAGCCCAAGTTCGTGAAAAAATACGCCAATATTAGGCAGGTCATTGCAGACGCAGTTCAAGAATATACAAAAGACGTGAGGGAAGGCAACTTCCCAACACAAGAACACAGTTTCGAGATGACCGAGGAGGAGTCCGGTCGTCTTTACGGACGCAATAAGCCCGCTGACTCCTGACTCCCTCCAATCTCAAGATCTACTATTTCGTTTCTACTACTTTGTTTAGAGCTACGACGAAGTCATCCACAGAAATTCCGTGAGCTGCAGCACCTTGCTCGAGGGTTTCGTACTTAGCTACAGCACAGCCATAGCAGTGTAGGCCCCACTCCATGAAGGTTCCAGCTGTTTCTGGATACTTTGCGACAATCTCGCCAATGCTCATCTCTTTTGTAACAGTGTCACTCATTGTTCTAACCTCTTGAGGTTAACTATATTGAATCATGACGGCTTATTCTCTTTTATAGCTTTAGGTAAGTGCCCCTTGGCCAAAGAGGTAAAGATTGCCCACGCTCCCTTGCACGTAGGAGTTGGAAAACGCCCGAGCTATGGCATGCTGTGCCTTCCAACCGGTGCAGTGTGTGGGTACAAGCATCGATAGGTCAAACGGTTTTAGGTCATTAATGGTCGGGAGAATCTTGGGCTCATTTTTCTTGCCTATGAGGTGAAGACCTCCAATCACGCCATGAACTCGGGTTTCCCCGGTCAGACGAACTGCCTCCTTGAGTATGTTGATGAGCCCTGCATGACTGCAGCCGGACATCACCACCAGCCCTTTCTTTCTCACATTGGCAATCAGGCACCGATCGTCTATGATGGCTTCATCGTCCTGCCATTCGCCATCAATGAATGCTCTGTGTCCAGGCATGCCCTTCTCATACTCAGTAATTCTGGGTATCTCTCCGCTCAACAGCAGGGTGTTCTCAGCAATCCCGACCGGGCCAGTTCCCAGTATTGGTCTGCCTCCAGCGTTCTTGATCTCGTCGATAGATGGAATCGGATCGAAGTCCCTGAACTGCTCTCCCTGTGGTGTTGACCAAACAACCCTTCTAGGGTAGAACATCCGCGGGTGGACATAGACCGGTAGACCTTTCCTGCTTGTGTCTGAAATGGCCTGAACTAGACCGCCCGTGTGGTCCCAGTGTCCATGAGACAGGACTACTCCTTCTACTTCCTTTAAGTCTAGATTCATTGCGCTCAAATTGTGGGAAAGGAGCTTTCCGGAGGCACCAGTATCGTACAGGACTTCGTGCTTGACATCATCAATGTAGGTTCGGATTAGCAAACTCAACCCGTGGCCAGCCATGACCATGTGCGATAGATCGGATTCGCTTGCCCACTGACGGGGGTTCATCACGTCATTGCGGGAGTCGCTTGAGGAGAAATCAATTGTATTGTCCACTAGCACGATGACCTCAAGACGGTCCACTGGTTGAAGCCCAACCAATTGAAAACCTCTCCTGAAGGAATCACAGAATCATGTTGTCAAGGCCCATTTCCTTCAATACCTTGGCGTAAACTTGGAAGAGTGGCTTAATCTTGGAAAGGAGCCCCAGAGCCTTGGCAACAGAACCCTTCATTTTGGTCTGACCTTTCGCCATGGCAACGGTCGTGTTCAGCTTGCCTTGCCAGAACTTGTTAGTCGTTTCAGAGGTGCTCCACACAGATATCTCAGGCTCAACGTCTGAATCAAAGGACATTGTAGCAATCTCGCCGTCGGGGTCAGGGTCTCTGAAATTCATGGTCACATGAAGTTCAGGTTGTTCTATGTCAAACCTGACTACAACCTGCGATTTGAGGAGCTTTCTCATAACCTCTTCGTCTTGCTTTGCAAGCACCCAGAATTTTTCGAATACTTCTTGAAGTTGTTCACTGCTTTCATAGAATGGCATTATGTTGCACTCCGTTAGCTGTTGAAAGCTATGTCCGAGTGAGATAGAAGTCTTTTGGGTCATCGTATTCATTGAAAAGTAGCTTACACTAGGCACGGGTAGTGGCCCTCGTCTATTTTATCTGCTTCCATTCGTGACCTGGAATTTATCAGTAGGCAGAATGCTACTTAGCAAGAATCTAGATGCTTGCTGATTAATATCAGATGAGGTTGCTTCTCCCCACATCAGGATAGGGTTGCAAACAGCTTCAATGAACTTGGCCAATCTTGGACATTTATTAGGTGACTATTGAAGTAAAGACCTATGTTCTCAGTATCACAGGTTGCTCTCAGACCTGGTGTGTGTTCAAAGACCATTAGACGGTGGGACAAGAAAGGTCACATCAAGTGCTTGCGTACTCCAGGTGGACACAGGAGGATTCTGTTGTCCGAGGTCAATAGACTCCTTGGTAAGCTGCACAGAGAACTCATTGAAGACCCATCTCGAAAACGGTGCGCAATCTATGCACGAGTCTCAGGTCATCGTCAGAAGACTGATGGTGACCTTGATAGACAACTCAAGGTCCTTACTCAGGAATGCAGAAAACGTTACAGGACCAGTCCTTTAGTCTTCACTGACATTGGCTCAGGACTCAACATGCGGCGGAGGGGACTCGAGAAACTCCTTACATTGGCACAGAGAGCAACTATCAGTACTCTCATCATCACACATGAGGACAGAATAGCCCGGTTCAGTCTAGAACTCACAGAACGCATACCCGAAGACTATGGCGTCAGACTTAAGGTCCCTATCAACCTGAACAGCAGAGTCCACAGGAGGAACTTGTCACTGATATGATGGCACTCCTCGCATCCTTCTCTGGTAGGGTCTATGGACTCCGAGCGGGACAGACAAAGAGGACACATGTCACTGCTCACAAAACCTCACTTCTCAAGTAACACCTTGACCTCATTAGTGATCTCCTCTATTACGTCCTCATCAATATCATATTGTGAGAGCTTGCAATGTACTTCTGCCTCAATTATTGTAGGTTCATTTCCTCCTGCTAATACACAAGAAGATGGACCGTATCTGCTGTGACATGATTTCTGGTAAGATCCACTGTTGCAGAAAGCCCTAGACGTAAGGCTGTGGTCAGTACTTTTCCGGGGTTTTTGGGGCCCTTAATCTGACCCATGCCTGTATTTTGTACAGTCTTTATAAATGGCATTTCGGGTTCGGTCAGAAATGGAAATCGCTTGTTGCTTGAAATAAACCGGGTAATTTCCTTTTTTAAGATACGAGTTTATATTATCTTGTTATGTATAATTGTGGGCTTTAAATATCGTGCAGAGGACAGGATAACAGATGAGTGACGATGACACAAGATGTCCAGTGCCAGTCCTGGGAGCAAAGACCCGGTTCAAGACCAAAGGCAAAACAAGAGACAATGACTGGCATGTATAATTGTGGTTCATCACGAACCGCCTATCTTGTCGAGTCGTTCACCCTTAATTCTGAGAACAGAGTAGTGTCAAGAAAGGGATTGGGGAGAAGACCTGACCCTGCTTTCAAAGAGGGTGTTGTTCACCAACAACAG
>JAUWOA010000175.1 GCA_030612365.1 Candidatus Thorarchaeota archaeon | reverse complement strand
TCAGTTTCACAGGTGAAGGTGTCACAAACACCCTCCTTGAGAGCCGCTTGTAACTTGTGTTTGTGCCCCACTTCCTGCTTCGCAAGATTGTGAAGCAGTTTGGCTGAGGACTTGAAGTCTGATTTCTCTGCGGCCTCGGTATAGAACTCGTAGGCTTCCTGCTCCCTCTTAATTGCAAGGGAGATCAATCGTTCAAATGCTTGGTTGACACCAGTCATCGTCTTTCCCAACTTGTTTGCCAATCACATATTTTTAAGCTTGATGATTTGCCCGTAGCTTTGGGAAGTCATCTCGCTTTTCTTGGAGAAATCGTTCTGACCTCTGAGGGCAGGTACTTGTGTAGCGCCTTAGGAATCTCGATGCTTCCGTCTTCCCTCTGGCAATTCTCAAGAATTGCTACTATCGTTCTAGGATTGGCCATCATTGTGCTGTTTAGCGTATGGGGGTATGATTTCTCAGTGCCGCCTTTTTTCAGCCTGTACTTGATGTTGAGTCGAGTCGCCTGATACGCAGTGCAATTGCTGCATGAACCTCCCTCTCGATATTTCTCCTGGCCCGGCATCCAGAACTCGAGGTCATACTTCTTGGCCGCAACGATTCCGATGTCTCCTGTGCAGACATTCACAATACGATAAGGCAGCTTCAATGCCTGAGCCAATTCCTCCTCATTCCCAATGAGCTCCTCATGAATGCGCCAAGACTCGTCAGGATGACTGAGCACGAACTGCTCGACCTTAGTGAATTGATGAACTCTAAAGATCCCTTTAGTGTCCTTCCCGTGGGATCCCGCCTCTTTCCTAAATTGGGTACCAACTCCCGCCAATTTTATGGGCAAATCCGCGGGTTCGAATATCTCTCCCATATGCATTGCAGCCATTGGATGCTCTGAGGTGGCAATGAGATACAGGTCTTCTCCCTCGATTTTATACATGACCTCCTTAAAGTCTGCAAGGTCCGTGACGCCTTCATACGGCTCCCGTCGCATCATGAAGGGCGGATATATCGGTATGTAGTCCTTTTTGAGAAGTATCTCTAATGCCATCTGCTGCATTGCCAAATCTAGCAGTACAAGTTCATTCTTCAGGAAGTAGAACCTAGATCCCGCTATCTTGGCTGCTCTCGCGATGTCTCCAACATCGAGTGTCTTCAAGAGGTCTACATGGCTCTGGATTCTAAAGCCGAATTGAGGACGACCACCCCACTCTCTCACCACTACGTTGTCTTCCTCATCCTTGCCATAAGGAACGGATTCGTGAAGAATGTTGGGGATACTCATCTGGATTTTCTTTAGCTCAAGTTCGAGCTTGGCGGTCTTCGTTTCGACCTTTTGAATCTCTGAATTCACCCCATTAACTTTCTTGACAAGGTCAGAGTCGCTCCCGCCTGACTTCTTCAGTTTTCCAATCTCCTTGGACAGGCGATTCCGATCAGTTCTAAGTTCCTGGATTCTTTTCTTTAACGATCTGACTTCAGAATCAAGGGTGAGCAAGCGCTCAAGCATCTCTAGCTTCGCATCATTTCGGCGTTTGCGGAGGTCTTCTCGAATGAGTTCCACATTTTCGCGGATGAATCTGATGTCATGCATTAGTTATCACACTCTAGGAGGTTGCTCGTTCATAGACTTTCTCAAGTTGTTCCAACTGTGTAGTCCAAGAATATTCTTTCTCCACTTTCTCTCGACACCGCTTTCCCATTGAACGCCTGAGCTCACGGTCCTCAGCAAGGCGACGCATAGCTTCAACGACAGCGGCTGTGTTATTGGGCTTCACTAGTATACCCTCCTTCTCACTTAGGAGCTTGGTGGTTTCGCCAATGGCGGTGGTGATGACCGGAAGCCCACAGCTCATTGCTTCCATAACACTAAGACCTAGTCCACCTATGTTCTGGGGGATCACAAATACGTCTCCCCGTCTGAAAACTGTTGGAATCTGCGAGTGGTCAATTGTTCCTGGCCATCTTACAGAACCATCCTTGACACAGTTTACCAGTTGCGACTTTAACATTCCATCGCCTAGAAGGGTCAATCTCGTGTCTGGGTTTTCCCTGTGATACTCCTTGAAGGCGTCGAGGAGAATGTCTACACCCTTGTCAAAGCTTAGTCGCCCAACGTATACGAAGTCTACAATGTCATCCTTGTCGTTCTTGTTCATTCCAGGACTGAATAATTTCGTGTCGACACCATTTCTGATTACAGTGAGTTTATCCTCGGGAATTCCGTAATCAGTGAAGTATGGTTTTTGCGATGGGTCCACGAGCACGATCTGATCGTATCTCTTGCTTGCGAAGAGGGACGCCTTCCATGCTATACTGAATAGCGTGGTGTAGAAAGAAGCCCCGCTGGCGTATGCAAGATGAAAGGTCACTACAAGTGGAGGAACTACTTTCTTGAAAGCGGGAAGCAAAAACTCAGTGCTACCAGAGTTCATCTGAACGTGCAAGACTTCAATACCATGTCGTTGACTCTCCTTGGCAATCATTCTCCCTGCTGCAGGCGAGTCGAGCGAGTAATGAGGATTCAGATGTGCCGCAGCAATCCTATGCACATGGTCTTCGGGAAGATTACTTCCCGTATAGGACTGCGCGAAGATATGTACATCATGCCCTCTCTCCAAAAGGCCTTCTAGCACTTGATTGGCACGCACACATAGCCCATCTGCGGCGCCGAACTTGCTTACCATGCCAATCTTCATTACAGCTGACCTCGGCTCGTGTGTACGTAGTTCTCGACTTCTCACTTCTCTTTAGGCTCTTTCGATAGGTTGTGGCTTAAGTGAACTGGCCAGCAGAAGGACAAAGGTCTTTTACCGCGCAAGCATCACATTCCGGTTTCCGGGAGTTACACGTTCTCCTTCCGTGTGCTCCAACTAGTTTGGCGTATTCATACCACTGTTCTCTCGGAAGCAAGGCCATCAAATCGCGTTCAGCTTTCTTACGATTCTTCTGATGTTGGGTTAAGCCTAAGCGTTGTGTTACGCGCACCACGTGAGTATCAACGACAACGCCCTCGTTGATCTTGAAAACAACAGACAGGACAACGTTAGCAGTCTTTCTTGAAACCCCTGGCAGGGTGACAAGGTCCTCCATGGATTTGGGAATTTCTCCTCCGAAGCTTTCTGCAATGATTCGTGCTGAGTCACGGATGTAGAAAGATTTTCTGTTGTATGTTCCACAGCGTCGGATTATCTCAATGAGGTCCTCCAATGATGCCCGCATCAGCAGTTCTGCATTAGGATATCGGCT
>JAUWOA010000103.1 GCA_030612365.1 Candidatus Thorarchaeota archaeon | reverse complement strand
GGACCCAGGATTGTCAGTGGCAATATTATGTACACACTTGTACCGAAGGACAGAGTCACTATGTACGCTAGCAATCCCCCAATCAAACCGAAGACAAAACCCCTGGTTGGCCCGAGAAGCAATCCGAAGAGAGGCGCAATGATAACTGCGAAGCTCAGGATACTAGTAATGCCTCCAGCCCCTAGAAAGGTACTCATAGGAAGAAGTGCCAGAACTGCATAAAGGGATGCAAGAACAACTCCAACAACAATTCGGATGGTTTCTGACTTGCCTTCAATCAGCACCATATCCTGTTCAGCAGTAGATTCATTCATTCAATTTCACGTTCTGCAAGAGCGAACCATTAGCTCACTTTATGACCATTACGGTACTAAAACACTGATACTAGCAGTTTTAACAACGATGTAGTTCGTTAGTATCTAGAGTTGAAATATCTATGGTTGACTCTCCTATACTAGAGCTAGAGAAGGTTTCTATGGCATTTAATGGCAAGCAGGTGCTGAGGGATGTTTCTCTTAATTTGCACAAGAATGAAACCTATGGAATTACGGGACCTTCTGGATGTGGGAAGAGTACTCTGCTTCGAGTTGTCAACGACCTTCTGTCACCCACTTCAGGAACTGTACGGTTTCAAGGGAAGGATGTTAGAGAATGGGGTCCTCAAGAGCTGCGTCGGAGAGTTGTAATGGTTCCTCAAGAGGCCAAAATGTTCCCTGGCACGGTTAGAGGGAATCTCGTGTGGGGACTAAATGTTCACGGGATGGCCGCAGAGGATGAACAACTGAAAGCGATACTGCAGGAGGTTCGTCTCTGGCCAATAGACTTGGATGGTAATGCTGAGAACCTCTCAGGCGGTCAAAAGCAACGGGTGGCAATAGCACGCGCACTCCTGCTCAAACCTACTGTGCTACTCCTCGATGAACCAACTTCTGCCCTCGACACAGATTCAGCGTTGGCTGTGGAGAAGACAATCAATAGTCTTCTGAGTGATTACCAGATGGGCGTCTTGATTGTAACGCACAACAAAGAGCAGGCAGAACGTTTTACCTCTAGGGTCTTAGAGCTGGAAAACTTATCGGAGGCGTCCTAGAATGCAATTAGATCTATTCGCGCTGCTTCAGATTCCAGAACAATACACTGCGATGCTTCAACGCTACCTCGCCGCGATGATACTGCTAGCTGTCCTTATCATAATAACAAAATGGCAAGGGATCGGCATAGGTAACAAACTCATCGTAGGCACCATTCGTGGCACCATTCAAATTGTATTGATGGCATTGATTCTGGTCTACATCTTTGCCCTCTCTGATCTGATTGTTATATTCGGTGTGCTGACGTTCATGGGCGTCTTTGCTGCGTATACGGCGCGAAGCAATCTGGAACGCATTCCTGGGGTCATGCGTGCGACCCTCCCGGCAATCTTGGTCGGCGCTCTCTCTGTTATGGCCGTTACAATTGCACTGGAGATCATTGATTGGCGGTCGGGCCCTGGAGAATTCATAATTCCGATGGGTGGTATGGTGATTGGGAATTGCATGGTTTTGACCAGCCTAGTCATCGACAGGATGTGGTCAAACGCCCAAAAGCAAAGGTCACTCCTTGAGACCGCCCTGGCCCTTGGCGCTACGCCGATGCAGGCAACAGAGCTGACGATACGGGAATCAATACGGTCCGGCTTGCTGCCGAATCTAAACAGGTATGCGTCCCTAGGTATAGTGAGCATACCTGGCCTGATGAGTGGGATGATCATCGGAGGTGTGAATCCGCTCGAGGCGGCTCTCTATCAAGTCATCATTTTCATCATGATCTTCCTAGCCGGCATGATTGCCGCTCTAATAACATCCCGCCTGTTCTTGCGCGAGATGTTCAACGAACGAGCGCAGCTGACAGTTCCTCCACCTGAGCTGTAATTCGTTTGAGACTGGCATACAACTAATTGTCTACTAAACGAAGAGCAACGTTCACTACGGTTCCTTGGCTATGGTCACCTTCAACCCTATCCTCAAACCAGAGATACCCACCGTATTGCTCGACAAGCCGCGAAATGACATTTAGTCCAAGACCCATACCCGTGGAGCTTTCGAGAGCAAAACGCCCGAAGACTTTGGATTTGAGGCCTTCTGGAATCCCCTTGCCTCTGTCAGAGAACGATATCACAACGAATGAGGGATTAACACTCCAACGGTTCCAATCAATGTCAATCCACTTGGTTTCTTCCTCAGTATACTTGATAGCATTCGTGAGGATATTCACAAAGACTTCCGCCAAGAGCTGGTCTGCAAGCACAAAGGGCGTGTCATCTTCTAATTCGTCTTTCAGTCCTATCTCGAGTATTTCCTCTCCATATTGTGACATGACCGTACTGATGCTCTCTTTCAGAGCTTCAATAAGATTCATCGATGCCAACTCGCCTGGCTCTTTCTTGGATAGAATGCCTTTCACACGTGCAAGCAAGCTGGTTATGCCATCGGTTTGGTCCAAGGCAATCGCGATATGTTCCTTTTTCGTATCTTCATTGCTGGAGTCGATTTCCAGGAGTTCCAAGGCTGTTCGTGTTGTGTTGATGAAATTCCGGACATCGTGGAACAGAAGGTCAAGCAGTATCTCAGTTTGATGCGCTGACTGCTTGGCCTCTTGGAGTGACATCGCGTGTTGGACTGCCAGACTTAGAGGGAGCACAAGTTCCTTGAGGTCATCGATATGCGAGTCTAGCGGACAGTGATCGCCCACTCTCTTGATTATTAGAACAATCGGAACTAGACCGTTGGACGAGACCCCTACGAGGGACGCGGAATCTGATTCTTCACCTACAAGCACCATTTCCCCCTCGCTGACTATCTTGCGGAAGAGGTCCGCTTCGTTTTTCTCTGCAGGCTGCCAGTTCGTTTGTTCATCCAGAGGACTCAGTCGAATCCATACGTCAGATCCAATGCAAACCCCGACTGATGCGTTTCCGTTGGTAATGTCTGCGATATCGCGCAGCACGGACCTAACTTGGGTCGTGGATGGGGAACTAGCAATCAGCATGGACAAAATGCTTCGAAGCGCAGAATGATGCTTTTTGGTTTGTTCTGGAATTTCAAATTCTTTGTCTTTCAAGGTTTGCGACCCGTCACTGCTTTGCTGAAGGGATTCATAGTATCTGGTAAGACATCCCCCCGACACGTATCAGTGGTACACATGAACGATATGAACACCACTGGGGAAAGGGGTTGAGAGTCAAAGTGCAATTCCTTTGACGGAAACTGTTTTAGGCCGCCTTACTCTCGGCCGCAATACACGCTGGAGGCCTGTCATCTTGAGCAACGCAGAGACTGTCGACATTGTTGTTGTAGGAGCGGGTGTGATTGGAGTTGCCATTGCTTACTACTTGCAGAAGAACAATCCATCAAAGCAGATACTTCTTGTTGATAGATATCTGGCCGCAGGGCAAGCTAATACTGCCATGAGCGCCGCAGCGGTGCGGAATATGTTTGCATCTTCTACTAATCAATTGCTTACTGACACCTCCATCAAGTATTTCGAGCACGTGCAGAACGAGATTGGTTACGACCTGATGTTTGAAAAAATTGGATACCTCTGGCTTCTGAGTGAGGAGCAATTTGGACATGAGAGTGTTAAGCTTTGGATGAAGCGAATGAAGGAATCCAATATCAGTTGCAAAGTCTATGACAAGAAGCAGCTGAAGAAGCTAATCCCGAATCTTAATGTTGATTTTGCAGGAGACGAAGAAGCTGAACTGATGAACCTTCAAGAGGTAAGCTATGGGCTCTTTGGGAGCGACTGCGGTGTTCTGGACCCAACACGCCTTGTAGAGTACTACCTAGAGGAGTTCATCAAGATCAGCAAAGTGAAGCCTCGTTACGGGGTTGAAGTTCAGGCTCTTATTGTCGAAGCCGACCCTCCCTTAGAATTGCCTGGTGAGCCATTTGTATGGCAGAAGAAGCATGTGGTCGGGGTTAAAACCAATAAGGGCAACATTGGGGCTGAAACAGTAGTTCTCGCAACTGGAGCTTGGGCCAATGAGCTTCTAGATCCCATAGGGATTGACAGCTTGACGAAATCGAAGAAGCGTCAGATTTTCGTACTGCACGCAGAGGATAAGGTGGAGTTGCTTGAAGTACTCAACACCAAGGGATTCAGTGAGATGGATTCCATCCCGTTCACGATACTTCCGTCTGCAGGAGTCTATTTCAGACCGCAACACCAGGAGAAAGGATTTTGGATAGGATGCGGCGATAAGTTCGGTCGCGAGTACAAATACATACAAACCGATGAAGATCTTGTTCCCGAGAGCGCCTACTACGAGGATTCGATTTATCCGATTTTGTCCAAGTACTTCCCTGCATTCACGGATGCAAGGCCGGTCAATAGCTGGGCTGGAGGTTACAGCTATGCTCCCGACAGGATTCCTTTTGTCTACAAGGAATCGGGTGTCTTGGTCGTTGGCGGAGCTAGTGGTTCGGGAATTATGAAGGCGGATGCTCTAGCACGGATAGCAGATGCACTCTATCGCGGAGAGCCAGAAGCAGAGTTGTTTGGTGGAAAGACAATGCTCTCAACAGCACTTGGCTTGAAGAACCGCAAGGTCGAAGTAGAGAGTGTGATAATCTAATCTGTTCGTTCTTAGAGAATGTGGAAAACCCTAAAAGGGCAACAGCGGATATCTAGAGGCCCTAGGGTAAAAGGCACAGTTGTGTTCTAAGGTTCGCATGTAATAGAACCACCTATCTAGTTGGGTAAAGAAAGATGTCAGCGATACGAAACTGCATACGAGGTGGATACGATGAGCGGTACAGAGAAGGAGCGACGCGCCTTCACAATAATCGAGTTGGAGAGTGGGATAAAACATGACAGTCTTGATGCCGCTCCAGACGTACCGTTGCTCATCGACCTAGTTGATTTTACTCCGGAGGATTTAGCAAAGATATCTCAGCGTTTCGAAATCGACCTTGAGGACTTGCAGGATGTCCAGGACTTGGATGAGAGACCTCGGCTCCAAACAGAGAACAAGTACACTATGCTCATACTTCGTGTGCCCGTCAATCTCGATGTAGAAGAGCGGCCATATTCCACTTACCCAATTGGTGTCTTCACCAATGGCCGTGATATCATCATTGTGAAAAATCAACTTGTCCCCCTCAGAAAAGACCGTGTGTGGCTGAAGCTTCGAAACAGCACCACGCCAGGTGAGGTCATTTACTATCTCTGGGAAACCATCATCAAGTCGTTTGAATACACCCTTGATATTGTTGAGAGCACAATCAACAACATGGAAGATCGCTTGCTAGCCGAGCTCTACCCGTCGCAGCTTGATCGCTTCTTCCAGCTTTCAAGAGATACAATCTTCATGGAAGCGGCCCTTAAGGCCAATATGAAGGTCTTGCGCAGGTTGAAGCGAGTTCATATGATAGGAAAGATGGCACTTGATACTGATCAGCTAGAGGAACTTGAGGTTGATCTTGATCAACAAATGGGACTAAGCGCGATTTATCGAGACCTAATCAATAACGCCATGAACGCATACGACACCATTGTCGGTCATAATATGAGCAAGGTCATGAAGACCCTTACCTCAATCTCATTGATTGTGAGTGTGCCAACACTGATAGCAAGTTTGTATGGGATGAACGTGGGGCTTCCGCTGGAGAGTGATCCGTTTGCGTTTATCATTATCTCGTTGTTTAGTTTGATCATAACTGTACCACTTCTGTTTTATCTGAAGTCCAAGAATTTGGTGTAACGGTCGAGCAAGAAAGAGCGTCACCTAAGGATTTAGCACACAGGAATGCTGGCTTTGGCAGCTAACAGTGGGCGACGTTTCCTTTATTTAGCAGTGCATCTTTGTGATTGTTATGAGAGTAGGACTTCTGACCAGCGGCGGAGACAGCCCAGGAATGAATGCCTGTATCAGGGCTATTGTCAGAATCGGCTGTAAGCAGAGATTCCAAGTATACGGTATCGTTGGAGGATACCAAGGAATCCTTGATGAAGCGTACGTTTCTCTTGATGCAAGGTCGGTGGCAAAGATCATCCACAGAGGTGGCACCATACTCACTACCGGGCGGTCAGAAGAGTTCAAGACTAAAGCGGGTCTTGAGAAAGCGGCTGGGCACTTGAAGAAGAAGGGCATAAACGCGCTGATTGCAGTCGGGGGGGACGGAACTATGAGAGGGCTCTACGAGCTTGGGAAACGATGGAAAGATGGGTTACTCATCGGTGTGCCAGGAACTATCGATAATGATGTCTTTGGTACAGACCATTCAATTGGGTTCGATACTGCCGTGAACAATGCTCTAGTGGCAATCGATAAGATTCGAGACACTGCAGAAGCATTCTCGAGGGTGTTCCTTATTGAGGTGATGGGACGACACTCTGGAGCTATTGCAGCGCACGTGGGAATCGCGAGCGGAGCCTCTGCAATAATAATCCCTGAAACTCCCACAGATCTTGAAGAAATCGCCCAGATTATCATTGAGGAGCGAAGGAAAGGCAAGATGAGTTCCATCATCATCGTGGCAGAAGGCGACGAAGTCGGAGACGCTACTGCAATAGCTTCAATGCTCACCAACAAGGTGGAAGAGCGTTGCAGGGTTTCTATTCTTGGCTACATCCAGAGAGGCGGCAATCCCACCCATTGTGATCGGATTCTGGCGACACGCCTTGGTGCATATGCCATTGACTGCATACTCGAGGGCAAGACAGGCATCATGGTTGGGGAATCAGGTCGAGACATTGTGGAGACCCCCTTCGAGAATACATGGAAGAGAAAGAAGCACATAGAAGAATGGATGCTTGAAAGGATAACCGATCTCTCAAGCTAATACAGGCGGTCCATGTCTACGTGTTTATCAGTCCCTGTAAGCACATCACTGCATGAGGCGTACTTTGCAGACAAGGCTGGCTGATTTCGATGAGTCTGAGAAGAGTGAAGTCAGTCAACCTGAGCCCC
>JAUWOA010000178.1 GCA_030612365.1 Candidatus Thorarchaeota archaeon | reverse complement strand
CTGTTGTTGGTGAACAACACCCTCTTTGAAAGCAGGGTCAGGTCTTCTCCCCAATCCCTTTCTTGACACTACTCTGTTCTCAGAATTAAGGGTGAACGACTCGACAAGATAGGCGGTTCGTGATGAACCACAATTATACATACCAGTCATTGTGTCTTGTTTTACCTTTGGTCTTGAACCGGGTCTTTGCTCCCAGGACTGGCACTGGACATCTTGTGTCATCGTTACTCATCTGTTATCCTGTCCTCTGTACAATATTTAAAGCCCACAATTATACATAACAAGATAATATAAACTCGTACCTTAAAAAAGGAAATTACCCAGTTCAGTCTCAGCAACAAGCAATTTCCATTTCTGACCGAACCCAAAATTCTACTTATAAAGAACCTACAAGATACACGCATAGGACAGATTGAAGGCCCCAAAAACCCCGGAAACGTACTGACCACAGCTGTACGTTTAGGTTTTTTTTGCAACAGTGGATCTTACCAGAAATCGTGTCACCGCAGATACGATCCATCTTCTTGCGTATTATCAGGAGGAATTGAACCTACAATGATTGAGGCAGAAGTACATTGCAATCTCTCACAATACGATATTGATGAGGACGTTATAGAGGAGATCACTGATGAGATCAAGGTGCAGCTTGAGGAGTGAGGTTTTATGAGGAATGACCTTGAGCTGTCCATCAAGGTCACCATCAGTCTTCTGACGATGGCCTGAAATTCGTGCATAGACCGCGCACCGTTTTCGAGATGGGTCTTCAATGAGTTATCTGTGCAGCTTACCAAGGAGTCTATTGACCTCGGATAGTGGTATCCTCCGGTGTCCACCTGGAGTACGCAAGCACTTGATGTGACCTTTCTTGTCCCACCACCTAATGGTCTTTGAACACACACCAGGTCTGAGAGCAACCTGTGATATTGAGAACATGGGTCTTTACTTTAATAGTCACCTAATAAATGTCCAAGATTGGCCGAATTCATTGAAGCTGTGTGCAATCCTCGACAGTGGAGGCAATACGCTGTTTGAAGCCAGTGTCGGAGGTGCTCAAGCGCTTGCAGATGACCCCGCCGTTGTTAGTGGATTCATAGTTGCTCTGCGAAGCTTTGGGGCTACTATCTCCGGTGAAGAGGTGAGCGAAATTAGTCTTGGCAGTCTATACTTTCTGGTTGTTGCCAAGGCGGACCTGATATTCGCTGTTGCTGCAGCCGATGATAACTCCGAGGAGAATAAGTCAAAGCTGCGTCAAATCGCTGACATGTTTCTAGAAGCATATCCTGACGCACTAGATGCGTATCGAAAGAGCAGAGACCGGTCACTTTTCCGAAGCTTCCTACAACTCTTGTCTGACAAAGGCATTGTGTAGAAAAGTGGTGGGTCGGGGGAGACTCGAACTCCCGACCGCCGCACGTTTGAAAAACCCTGAAGAATCAGAATTCTATGTCAATGCGGAATCATAGCCAACTAGACTACCGACCCATTCTCGCGAATCACGATGGGTGTGAATTAAAAACGTTACGACGAACCTGTCATATGTAGAGTGAGAGTCCTGCCCGTGGGTGCTTCGTCAATATCCGCTTCACCTGTTGTCTTTGGAGGTTCTTGTAGGAATCTAGGCCCGCAATCATCTTGTACATAACATCGTTGATAACCGGATCCTCATAAGCCAAGCGAAGAATGGTGTTCATGTTCTTCTCGCTCTTGAACATCAGGTCGGCGGTACTTTTTGCAACCTTCAGATCGCTTCCAAATGCCTGCTTCCAACCCTTCTCGAACTCCGCCAAGATGCGCGGATTGGAGTTTGCCACAGCCCTTTCCAAGACAGGAGCTGCAATAATGGCGGACTGAACTCCCAGTACTATTCCCTCTCCTGAGAATGGATACACAAAGCCTGCAGCGTCTCCAATGAGAATTGTCCTGCCAATCACAGTTTTCTTTACCGCGCCTGAGTAAGGCACACGAGCTGATGTATCGGAGATGATTTTGGGGTCAATGTTGTGTTTCTCCTTGAAGCCCTCGAACCATTTGTTGAAGAACCCTCTGATGTTCTTTGCTTTGGCTTGCATGCACCCTGCGCCCAAGCTCAATATGGATTTCTTCGGAAAACACCAGATGTAACCAAACGGAACAGGACCGAAATAGATGTGAACGGCAACCCCCTTCTCTTCATAGGGCACCCCACAGATTCTCTCCACCGCTTCTTCCCCAACTTCTGCCTCTATCTCAATGCAGATAGCTGCATCTCTTGCAGGCCAGCGCTTGTAGAAACCTAGACTCTTTGCTACTACACTATTGATGCCGTCTGCCCCGACGAGATATTTGGCATTTATCCTCTCTCCCTCGCCAGTCGTCACTGTAACCTTGTTTGCATCCTGCTCTGCGTTGACAACGTTGACCCCCTCTCTGATTATGGCTCCAGCCTCCTCGGCTTTTCGCAGGAGCAGAGTGTCAAATTCGTCACGCATCAACAAGTCTCCGGTCGTTACAGGTCTTGTACAATCCACAATAGTGCCGGACGGGGAAAAGACTCGTTGTCCATATGATCGTCTTTGCACGACTTCGTCAATGCTAAAGTCAAGAGCGTTCCTCACACGGTCTGTCATTCCTCCCGCACAAGGCTTGACTCTTGGAAATGTTCCCTTGTCCAGAAGAAGAACATTCAGGTTTCTCTGAGCGATTCGCCTGGCAGCTGTAGAACCTGCAGGGCCACCGCCCACTATGATGACATCGTAGTCTGGCAATATTCTCTCCTCGGTAGATGAACAGAATTGAGTGTTAGACTGCTGCGCAGTATTTGTAGATTACCATTCATAGTCCAGTGCTACCGAAGCCGTCAGTGCCACGTTCTGAGTCTGCGAGCTCGTTTACCTCAGCAAACCTAGCTTCTGGTACGGATCGGATTGCGAGCTGAGCAATCCTCATACCTTTCTCTATGTGAAAGGTTTCATGCCCGTGGTTGATCAGAATGACTTTGACTTCCCCTCGATACCCACTGTCGATTGTGCCAGGTGTGTTTAGGGTCGTTATTCCCTTGCGGAACGCAAGACCACTTCTTGGTCTTACTTGACCTTCATAGCCAGTAGGAATCTCCATCGCTAATCCTGTAGGAACTGGGAATCGGTTGCCGGGTTCCAAATCGTA
>JAUWOA010000010.1 GCA_030612365.1 Candidatus Thorarchaeota archaeon | reverse complement strand
TAAGGGAAAAGGTTCTAAGACCTGCGATGGTTCGTGTAAACCGACACGAGAGTCCTTCTGCCAGTGAAATCGAAGAAGATGTTAACAAGAGCTCAGAAATGGATAGTGAATAAACATGTCAAAGAAAACCATAGTTGTCGGCATAGACTTGGGAACCACCAATAGTGGCATTGCCTACATGGAAGCCGGGACGCCCACGATAATCCCTAACGCAGAAGGCAAGCGGCTAACTGCGTCAGTCGTGGGGATCATGCCGAATGGAGAGATTGTTGTTGGGGAACTTGCAAAGAGACAAGCAGTTTCTATGCCGGAACGGACAGTCCGGTCAATAAAACGCAAGATGGGGCAGGATTACTCAGTGAAGATTGGAGATAAGGAATACACTCCACAGGAGATATCTGCAATGATCCTGACCAAAATGAAGAGGGATGCAGAAGCGTTTCTGGGACAGGAAGTCGTGCAGGCTGTCATCACGGTGCCTGCATATTTCAACGATAGTCAACGGCAAGCAACGAAGGATGCGGGGAAGATAGCTGGTCTTGAGGTTCTGAGAATTGTTAATGAACCCACAGCGTCGGCTCTGGCCTATGGCCTTGATAAGAATGAGGAACTCAAGGTCCTTGTTTACGACCTCGGAGGCGGAACCTTTGATGTGTCGATACTTGAAATCGGCGAAGAAGTCTATGAAGTACTCTCCACAAGCGGCAATACTCAGTTGGGAGGCGATGATTGGGATCAGCGTGTCATGGATTGGATGGTTGAGGAGTTCAAGAAAACTACTGGTATGGACATCACTAAGGACCTATCTGCTATGCAGAGAATTAAGGATGCTGCTGAGCAGGCGAAGATCGAGCTCTCTACTGTTAAAAAGACAACAATCAACCTTCCTTACATAACCGCTGACCAGAGCGGTCCGAAGCATCTGAATCTAGAAATCACGCGGGCAAAGCTTGAACAGATGACAGATGACTTGGTGCAGGCCACATTGGGTCCGATTAGACAGGCTCTCACTGATGCCAAGGTCGAACCAGAAGGCATCGACAAGATACTCCTTGTTGGAGGTGCTACGAGGATGCCAATGATTCAGGACATCATCCGTGCCATGTTCGGCAAAGTAGGGGACAAGAGCATCAATCCAGACGAATGCGTCGCATTGGGTGCGGCCGCTCAGGCAGGGGTACTGTCTGGAGAAGTCACAGATATTCTTCTGCTTGACGTCACTCCGTTGACTCTTGGCATTGAAACACTGGGTGGTGTAGCGACACCTCTTATCGACAAGAACACTACAATTCCGACTCGGAAGAGTCAAATTTTCTCCACTGCTGCAGACCACCAGACCGCAGTCGATATCCGCGTTGTGCAGGGCGAGCGTCCAATGGCGGCGGATAACATGACCCTTGGGCGTTTCCAGCTAGTTGGTATCCCACCTGCACCCAGAGGCATCCCCCAGATTGAAGTCACATTTGACATAGACGCCAATGGCATTGTCAAAGTCGCAGCCAAGGATAAGGCAACAGGTAACGAGCAGTCTGTGACCATCACTGCAAGCACCAACCTATCTGATGGCGATGTTGAGAGAATGGTACAGGATGCGGAGAAGTACTCTGAAGAAGACGCCAAGAGGAAAGCACAGGTGGAAACCAAGAATAACGCAGATCAGATGGTCTACCAGGGAGAGAAGCTACTGAAGGACCTCGGCGACAAGGTTCCTGCCGACCTCAAGACGGAGTTCGAGAAGGAGTCTGAGGGTCTTAAGAAAGCCATCGAAATTGATGACTACGAGAAGATGAAGGAAGGAACAGACGCACTGCAGCAAGTGATCTTCAAGATATCAGAGAAGGCTTACGGTGCTCAAGGACCGGGGGGCGCTGGAATGGACCCAAGTAAGATGGGCTTTGATGCAACTCAGATGCCAGGTAGTGAAAAGGCAAAGTCGAAGGGTTCAGATGACGAAGACGTAGTCGACGTTGATTTTGAGGACATCGACTAGAATTCTTGTTTGGGTGACGTAGTTTGGCTGAGAATGATTACTACAGTGTTTTGGGTGTCAGCAAGAGTAGCACCCAAGATGAGCTCAAACGAGCCTACCGGAATCTAGCCAAGAAACATCACCCTGACAAGAATCCCGGCAGCAAAGAATCCGAAGAAAAGCTGAAGCGCATCAATGAAGCCTACACTGTTCTAAGTGATCCTGAGAAGCGCTCGAATTACGATCGATACGGCACTGCAGATTTCCAGAGCATTAACATGGAAGGTTTTGGCGACCTGTTCAGTCAGATATTCCGGGGATTTGGAGGCTTTGGTGGTTTTGGCCAGAGAGGCCGAGCGGGACCGCCACCGGGGAGGACTCTCAGGATAACGATACGGCTCACCTTTGAAGAGGCGTTCTTTGGCACCGAAAAGGAAATCGCATTCAAACGAAAGGAGCGGTGTGAAACCTGTGGCGCTTCAGGTGCCCAACCCGGGACCACCCCCAAAAGATGTCCTACGTGCCAAGGTCAAGGTCAAGTCATGCGGTCCATGGGTGGATTCATGACGGTAGCGCAAACTTGCCCAAGCTGCAGAGGTCTTGGGGAGATTATCGATAGCCCATGCAAGACATGCCGCGGAACCGGGCTACAGTCGAAACGAATGGAGATTACAGTCCCAATACCGCCCGGTGTAGAGGATGGCATGGGACAGCGTATTCAGGGTGGTGGAGATGCGGGAGCACGTGGCGGCCTCAATGGCGATCTGATCGTGATATTCTCAGTTAAGCCCCACAAGCAATTCGTGCGTCGTGGATTGCATGTCTACATGGAGATGGACATACCCTTCTCGGTGGCGGTGCTCGGGGGCGATGTTGATGTACCCACGATGTGGGGCACAAGCAAGATGAAGATCAAGAAGGGCACAAAGGGCGGCACGATTCTTCGCCTAAGAGGAAAAGGCGTGCATGCCCAAGATGGGCGACAGGGTGACCAGCGGGTGCGAGTCAAGATTCACATTCCCAAGAAGCCCACTAAGGAACAAAAGAAGTACTTGGAGAGCTTTGCAGAGGTCTTCGATTAGGCTCGCCGCTATCTCCTAGTTTTGCACCTCTATCCGACTGGCTTCTCGCATCTGCCGAGCTCGAATGAACCACTCAGCAAGACCAAACACAAGAAAAACGGCAAGTGCCCAATAGAAGGATATTCCAGCATCAGGGAGGTTTGACACGAACCATGATGCAGCAACAACCACAACCATATTGATGATGAATCGCGCTATCAGCCAGAATGCCTTCTCATCATCTCCTCCCTGCTCCTGAAGACGAACGCCAGTTCTTTTGAACTCCTCAGCTATCTCCTTTGGCTCACCTAGATCGTTCAATACCTCTCTCAAGAGGTCGATTTTGTTGGCTAAAGGTTTTTTCTGAATCTTATCCGAAAAGGCTTCGCTAATGTGAATCCTGAGTTCCTCAAGCATGTCCTCAGTTTCAAAACCTGACGGTAGAACTCGACTAACGTTCTTGATGTACTCCTCTATAGTCTGCGTAATTTCTCTCTCATTCATCGCAAAGCCTCCAACTTCTCATTAATAGAATCAAGAATAACTGTAAGCTCTCGATAGACCCGATCACCGTCCCCTGTCAATACATACACCTTACGAACAGGCCCTGTTTCTGATTTCTCTGTTCTAACGTTCAAGAGCCTCTCCTTGCGAAGTCTATGCAGTATGGGGTACAACGTTCCTTCTTTAACTTCAAGAAGACCGTCCGTTTTCTCTTCCAATTCGCGAGCTATTCCATATCCGTGAATGCCCTCTTCCTTGTGCCGACTGACAATGGCTAGAACTGCATATTGAAGAACTCCTCTCCGAATCTCGACCTTCCAACTGTCTTCGAAGTTTGGAGCCTTCTTCAATTCCTACAATCCTCTGAAGTTCAGTCACAGGTTCCAATCAGCATATTTTGCTAATCCTGTAACCGGGCAGTACATAGTGACACTAAGTACTTTTCCATCTCCTAATAAGCCTACGGATAATCGAGTCTCTCCCTGTGAATAAACCCTCTCAGTTCTGCCCAGAAGTTGGATGCGTAGTCCCGAGGCTCTCGAAGCAGCAAGTAGAAAAATGAAGATACAAACCTGAGCACTCCGCTTGCTACTAGCATCGTGAAAGCGACTGCGTACTCCTCCATGAAAACCCCGATGACGTCACCAAGCACTCCCGCTACAAGCGAGCCTGAAAGAAAGACAATTCCGATGAACATATTGTAGACCGCCAAATGAGCCCCTCTTTCCTCCTCCGGTGCAATGTCATAGATGTATGCAGTGAGTGCATTCCATGATGACGCCATGGAGATACCTGCAATTGCGTTGGCTGCATAAATCCAGTATACATTAGGTGCGAAGGCGTAGAGCAATGGAACAAGGAAGAGAATACCGCGACCAAAAACGATTAGGGGTTTTCTACCTATTCGATCACTGAGGCGTCCAAATGGAACGGTAAATACAATGACGCTTAGGGCCATTATTGCTGATGCAATTCCTACGCCAAAATGTGTGGCCCCTAGTCTACCATACAGAATCACGGTGAAATACGGCCACGACATGGCCATGGCGAATGAGAATAATATGGTGACAAGACAGAATCTCCTAAAGTCTCCGGGTGTTCTAAGTAACCGGAGGATAGGTGGAAACTCCCTCTTCTTGACCTTGCTAAGTGGCTTCTCATGGATTGTGATTGAAATCAACGCGGCTATGATACCCAGAATGGCAGTAAGATAGAATGAAATGTAGTATGGCTCACCCAGTGCTTCTGATGGGGGCAAAAGAATGACTCCCACACCGCCCAGCGTATTTCGTAGCAAGGTGACCAAGCCCTCTAGTCCGATGAGGAATCCGGACACTAACGTGGCGGTAAGAGCGGTCAGTCGAGTGACCATTTCGAAACGCCCTAGTTCATTGCCTCTATTGTCTTCATCAATGAAGCTGCCTACAAGGGAGAGCCAAGTTGGTATTTGGATACTGAAGAGCATGGATTGAATTGCGTAAAGGACAATCATCTCAAATGGTGTCCTAGCCCAGAGGAACAGATACACCGTGAGAAGCCCAGTTAGACTACCAAACGCCACGAATAGGTTTCTGTGCCCTACCTTGTCAGAACCAGCACCCCACGCTGGCTGCAGGATGGCGGGCGCAATGTTGCCCACGCTGCGGAAAGCTCCTAGCTCAGTGAAGCTGGCGTTCATATCAATCATGTATGTCATCATGAATGGAGCATACATGCCCTGAGCAGAACTCAGCAGCGATCCCAGGAGATATGCTCTTGGCGGAATCTTCTTGGTGCGTTGCTGGGCTGCATCCTGTTCCATGAGTAACCTTCCCGAAGTAGACCCCCGGTCAGACATCTCCCCTATTAACTCTAGGTCTTAGGAAACCAGTCTGAAGACACAAACCGTCAGCATTATTTGCTTGGTCACGTCTAGTATGAAGCGTAGAGAGAGCTGACATATGCTCGAAGACAAGGTCTTTCAGAAGAGAGTGGATCAAGTCAGAAACCATATCCGGGCGACTGGTTCGGATTTTGTGTTTCTCACGCCTTCGCCAGCCTTTCAGTATCTCACGGGTCTGGATCTGGAGATGCGTGAACGTCTTGTTGGTTTGCTTCTCACAGCAGATGATGCGCCTACGATGATAGCTCCCGCATTTGAGGTTTCTAACCTCTCAAGTGGGACTTGGATTGACGAGATCTTGCCTTGGGAGGAGGAGGAAAACCCATACTCGCTAATCTCAGAAACACTCAGTTCAAAGACGGCAGGTTATTCGGTTCTTCTTGATAACAGTCTGCCCCTTGGTGTATACTGGTCTCTTGAGAAAGCTATTGGGGAGTTCAAGAGTACTGTATCGCTAACTCCCTATCTTGGTGAGATGCGACTCATCAAGAGTGAAGCAGAATTAGACCTCATCAAGAAGGCAGGGCGAATTATCGATGACGCGGTCATGTTGGCCTTCAGGAAGGCACAGCTGGGAATGACTGAGATGGAGATGAAGCAGATAGTCCAAAACGAAACAATCCGTCTGGACGCTAAACCAACATTTGCAGCTGTTCAGTTTGGGGCGAACAGTGCCCTCCCCCATGCTCATCCGTCAACCAGGGAGCTGAGTAAGCACGATATTGTTCTCTTAGATTGCGGTTGTTCACTAGGCGGCTATAACACTGACATGACTAGAGTGGGAGTCGCTGGTGAACCCACGGACGAACAGAAACGGGTTCACTCTGTGGTGTTGAAGGCTGAACAGACTGCCATTGAGAAGATAGCCCCTGGACTTGCCTGCGGCAAAGCTGACAGCATTGCGCGCCGCATAATCGAAGAGTCCGGATATGGCGAGTACTTCACGCACCGGCTGGGGCACGGTATCGGCATCGAAGTACATGAGCCACCTTATCTCGTCCGAGGAAATCCGTGTGAACTTAGAGTGGGTATGACTCACAGTGTTGAACCTGGCATCTATCTGGAAGGTAAATTCGGAATCAGGGTTGAAGACCTGGTTTGCGTGAAGGATGGTGGACCAGAGGTGTTGACCTACTCGCCAAGGAGCCTAATCCAGATTGATGTCTAGATCTGGATGGTTATTCGTCCTGCTTCTTATCGGCTGATGATTTGGACATGATGTCTTCAATGTGCTTCTTATCGTCTTCTGGCAAGTCCTTCATTGCCTCTGCAGACTGTCTTATCATCATTCCCATAAAGATGGAGTAAACGCCTGGCAAGGCCGCCAGCGTTTCGATTTTCTCTCTGTACTCCTGTTCGGCAAGGTCTCTTGCCTCCTTCAAGGCGTCTTTGTTGACTTCTCCTTCACCGACACCGGGACAGTTCTTATCGCTCAAGAAGTATTTCTCGCCGTTGTATTCGAGCGGGAATGCTCTGCAAGAGATGGGCCGCGAGTACCTTATTGTGCACCCATTTGACTCTTCATGATAAAAGATGCATGCAGTCTGCTCTGGGTCGCTCTCCAAAGGCTTTCGAAGAGTCGTAAGAGCGAGAGGTTCATTTTCATTAGATGGCATGCTTAGAGTTATGCCAGGTAGGATCTGAGAAAGGTAGTTCTGACTTGTCCATCTTGCGATATCACTCATGGTGATATTGATGCGGCGTCGAATATGGCAAGCTTTTGTATCGCATTTCTGTTCAAGGCACTTGAAGCTGAATTTGGACTTCTCACTCATGTCTAGTCATCTTCCTTCCGGAAACGTTCGGCTGCGTGTTCTGGCAATCTCTTAATCCTTTCGTCAGAGGAATGGATTGAAGGGGACAGTCTATGCCGAAAGGTATTTCTATCGAATATTTGCCGCACCTCACCTAGCAAAGGTCTGCAATCTGACTAGACCTCGGAGCGCACAGCATGTCCGAACATAACTGGCACAGCAACGATGTCGAATACGCAATGAAACATCTCGACACTACGATGGAGGGAATCTCCAGTTCCGAGGCGCAGACACGTCTCGAGACCTATGGGTACAATGAGCTAGTCGCTATTGACCGTATCGGGCCCCTCCGAATGTTCCTGCGGCAATTCACTGACCCCATGGTCATCATCCTTCTAGTTGCCATAGTCATCTCCGTTTTCACATCAATTGTGGGTGAAGGGGGTCATGGGTTTATTGACGCAATCGTGATCTCTGCGATTGTCATCTTCAATTCAGTATTCGGTTTTGTTCAGGAGTATAAGTCGGAGCAGGCTCTTGAGGCTCTCAAGGAGATGGCTGCACCACGAGCCCTCGTCATGAGAGATGGTCTGTGGATAGATATCGACTCGAAAGAACTAGTCCCAGGTGATATTGTTGCGCTTGAGTCAGGAGCTCGCGTCCCAGCGGATGGCAGGGTGGTCTATTCTGTTGGATTCGGCGTAGACGAAGCAGTTCTCACTGGTGAATCGATGGCAGTACGTAAGATTGACGACCCGATTCATCTTCGCAATCCTGTAATAGCTGATATGACCAACATGGTGTTCTCTGGCACGACAATCGTGTCCGGCAAGGGCCGAGCTGTTGTCACAGCTACTGGAATGAATACCGAGTTCGGCAAAATCGCCGAGATGGTTCAAGAGAGCGAGAAGGACATGACTCCTCTCCAGCATGACCTTGAAGACTTGGGAAAGAAGCTAGGAATTCTTGTAATCATACTGGTTGTAATCGTTTTCGCCGCAGAGGTACTTCGCAATGTAGGAGAGCTGATGGAGATGCTGCTGACTGCAATCGCCCTTGCAGTCTCGGCCATCCCTGAGGGACTCCCTGCGGTTGTCACAATAACGCTTGCCATCGGAGTTCAGCGAATGGTCCAAAGAAACGCAATTGTCCGTAGACTCCCGTCTGTCGAAACCCTTGGCTCTACCACTGTCATTGCTTCTGACAAGACGGGGACCATCACCAAGAATGAAATGACGGTGACGAATTTCTTCGTCAATGGTATGACCATCGACGTGACAGGCGTCGGGTATAACAAGGAAGGGCAGTTCTTCCAAGCAGACAAGGAGTTTGACGTTCATCAAGACCCTCACGTCATCAAGCTAATCGAGATAGGTCAACTCTGCAGCAATGCCTTGCTTCAGGAAGATCTGTCGGGCGCAGGAGATTGGGCCATTGTAGGCGATCCGACCGAAGGCGCTCTATTGGTGGTGGCAGAAAAGGCTGGTGTATCATACGACAAAACGTGGAATACGTATACGGAGATAACGGAGATCTCTTTCGACTCAGCTAGGAAAAGGATGACCTCCATCTGCAAGGGTCCCGAAGAAAACCTAACGGCGTTTTCCAAGGGTGCTCCAGAGATCCTCTTATCTCTCTGTAGTCACATCTACGAGAATGGCACTGTTAGACCATTGGATGAGACTAAGCGTGAGGGCATCCTCGAAGTAGCCGCCGGTTTCGCTGCGAAAGCCCTTCGGATTTTGGCTTTCGCCTACAGAGACCTCGATCACGAGATTCCCGATTGGGACGCCGAGGAGGTAGAGAAGGACCTTGTATTTGTTGGGCTTCAGGGAATGTTCGACCCACCGCGCGATGAGGTTCTTGAAGCGATGGCTACATGCGCAAAGGCGGGAATTCGTCCAATCATGATAACCGGCGACCACGAACTCACAGCACGAGCCATTGCCCATGAAGTCGGTCTCATTGAACGTGATGGTCAAGTCATCACCGGGACCATGATTGATGATATGACTGACGAAGAGTTTAACGCCATTGTTGATACATGCAACGTATATGCAAGGGTGGCTCCTGAACACAAACTACGTATAGTCGAGGCACTCAAAGGCCATGATCAAGTCGTTGCCATGACAGGCGACGGTGTCAATGACGCTCCTGCCGTAAAAGCCGCAGACGTAGGAATCGCGATGGGAATACGGGGGGCTGACGTCACGAAGGAAGCCTCTGACGTTATACTGGTCGACGACAATTTCGCAACCATTGTTTCGGCTGTTGAGAAGGGTAGGGAGATCTATTCCAACATCCGCAAATTCGTCCGCTTCTTGCTGGCGGCCAACTTCGATGAGTTGTTCCTCATCTTCACAATCATAATGATTGGCCTGCCCTTGCCAATCACAGCAATTCAGATACTCTGGTTGAATCTTGCCACTGACGGATTCCCTGCTCTGGCTCTGGGCGTCGACCCTCCTGAGAAGGGTGTGATGAATCGGCCTCCAAGGAAACCTGGCATAAAGATGATGGACCGAGGTATGGTGTCTTTCATCCTTGTGGCTGGGTTTGTTGCATTCTTGGCCTCAGCTACCGCATTCTTCTGGTCTCTATCTGTGTATGGAGGTTGGATTCCTGGTCTTACTGGACCCATGGTGAACTGGACGACAGATGTGTCAAGTGTTACTGGTCTGACTTGGGATTATGTGCTAACGCATGCGCGTACAACAGTTTTCGCAAGTGTTGTCTTCTTTGAACTGCTTTTTGTTTGGAACTGTCGGGATGAGTACCATCCCGTCTGGAAGACCGACATCACCGGGTCGAAGGCGCTGATGATTGCAGTTCTGTTTTCTGTTGTACTAACTTTGGTTACCATTTACGTGCCATTTGTGGCGGTCTTGTTCCAGTGCGTTCCGCTATATCCGCTGGACTGGGCAGTGATTGCTATCGCCTGCATACCAGCGCTCTTGATACCGCCTCACATTCTGTTTGGTCACCACAAGGAAAAGAAACTCGCAGCTGCTGCCAAAACTAACACATAGCTTAACGGGTTACAGCGGCAGCCTCTCTTCAAGCCAGGAGAACATATCTGCCACGAGCTCGTCCCCGCCTGGTTCCTCGAAGGGATCATGGTAGAGACCCGGATAGAGCTTGAATGTCTTGTCAGTAGAGGCTATTGTATCGAAGAACGCCTTGTTCTCCTCCGGAATAAGTATGAGGTCATCCCCTGCTTGCTGCATTAGAACTGGCTGTGTGATCTTCGGACCCAGGTTGGCTCCTTTCACACGAGCTGCTAGCCCTTCAGTGGCGAAGCGCGGAGTCACATCGTCTACTCTAAGCGGGTCTTCCAGATTTCGCTTGACAACCTCAGGGTTTCGTGAGAGCAGATCGAAGTTGATGCCGTTGTTGAAGGTCTTCTTGATATTGAGTTTGGAGAGAAGTTTTGCCATCATCCTGAGCCCTGCACTTACCTCCAACCTCTCCGACACGGCAGGACACGGAATAATGATCCCATCAAGCTCATCCTGATATGTGGCGGCGTATCTGATGACGTGCAAACCCCCAAGAGAATGTCCAAACATGTATGTGGGTTTGCCTGGCATTCTGTCCTTGAGCTGTGTAACTAGACTATTCATGTCTTCTATATACTCATCAAATCTCTCAACATGCCCCTTCAAACCCGGATTCTTGCCAAAACCCCGCAAATCCGGTGCGAAGAATGACATACCCTTCGTTGCGAAACTCTCGCCGTGGAACGACATCAGGCCGCTGTGGGACCCAAGTCCATGGATCCCTATCACAAGCGCGCGCGATTCAGTATCAGGAAGCCATGCGCGAAGGAACATCTTTGTTCCATCATGTCCAACATATTCACTCTCTTCAGTCTTCATTATGACCACCACTCTGGTAGAGTGCTTCCTGTGCTATTTGTCTTGCGGACTCTGTGCGGCTCCTATCTAGGCAACCTCTTCTCAAGCCAAGCGTTCATGTCTCCCAGAACCATGGCCTTTTCTGGCTCATCCGGAAGTGAGTGATAAAGACCTTCGTAGAGTCTCCAGGTCTTATCCTCGGACTTGAGGTTATCAAAGAATGTCTTACTCTTCTCCGGTGACACTAGCTTATCATCGCCTGCCTGTTGAATAAAAACTGGCAACGTGATTTGTTGTGCGGCATGGAATGCATCCTTCGAGGCCTTTAAGCCGGAGATGCCGAACCGGGGAGTAACAGACTCAAATCGCAGGGGATCCTCTTCATACCTTTTCACCGCCTCGGGAGAACGCGTGCTATCTTCATGACTGCTGGGGTTTGAGAAATATTTCTTTACATTCAGCACAGAAAGCAGCTCAGCAAGTATCCTTGTGCCCAGTCCGATATCCAAGGTTTCAGATACTGCAGGGCAAGTGAGCATCAATCCATCGACCATTTTTGGATATCTCGTCACGTATCTTATCACTTGGAGGCCGCCCAATGAAATCCCGTAGAGGAATGTGAGAGTATTGAGGAAACGATCTTTGACTTGCATGATGATGTTCTGCAGATCTTCGGTGAATTCATCGAAGTTCATAACATGGCCTTTCAAACCGGAATAGTGACCGAAGCCCCTCATGTCCGGCGCGAAGACAGCCAAACCTTTCTCTGCAAGAAATTCACCAATGCCTTGTAAGCCTCCTCCGTGGCTGCTTAGGCCGTGTATCGCGACTAGCAGAGCACGAGGTATCTCGCGGTTCGGGAGCCAGACATGCATGAACATTCTGGTTCCATCATATCCGATGTACTCACTCTCTTCATGCTTCATTTCAGACACTGTTCTTGCTGTTGTTGGACTGCGCTAATTAATCTTGACGAAAAAAAGGAGTAAGGGAGGGTGTCGTGATCCTTTGCAGGGGTCCACGCAACCCTCGATCTAAAGCTAGAAACGCTGTGGTACGGGCTTATCACCGGAGTAATCGTAGAAGCCCTTTCGGGTCTTTCGCCCCATCCATCCGGCGCGCACCATCTTTCTCAGTAGGGCCGGTGCTCTGTACTTGCTGTCCTTGAATTCATCGACGAAGTAGTCGCTTATGTACAGCAGAGTGTCCAGACCCACGAAGTCTGCCAATGTGAGCGGACCCATCGGCCAGTTCAACCCAAGCTTGATTGAGAGGTCCATATCCTCAACCGTGGTAACTCCCTCTTGAATCGCGAATATTGCTTCATTGATTGCTGGAACTAGCAGGCGGTTCACTGCAAAGCCAGGCGCTTCATTGACAATCACGGTTTGCTTGTTCAGCTTCTTAGCGAGCTGCTTTATGACATCAACAGATTCGTCATTCGTTGCGGCGCCTTTGATAATTTCTATGAGGCCCATCACAGGAACTGGATTGAAGAAATGGCAGCCCACGAACTTTTCAGGCCTTTTCGTTGCAGCAGCCATCTGTGTGATACTGATGCTCGACGTATTGGATGCCAGGTACGCTTCCTTAGGAGCCAGTTCGTCAACTTCATTCCAAGTGTCGAGCTTGAGCTTTACAATCTCTGGAATTGCTTCGATGATGAGATCCGCATCCTTCACAGCATCCTTCATTTCGAGAACTGGTTTAACTCTGCCAAGAGCTGCGTCAACCTCTTCCTGAGTGATTTTCCCTTTCTTGAGGCCTCTCTCTAGGTTCTTCTTTATCGTAGCCATGCCATTGTCCAAGAATTTCTGTGCGATATCTCGCATCGTGACCTCGTAGCCGGCTTGCGCGCAGACTTGGGCGATTCCATTGCCCATCTGACCCGCTCCGAGAACTGCTATCTTCTTTATCTCCATCGTCAACAACCTCTCATTGATGGTTTCGTATGTCATTGGTTCGCAAGATGGTCCGTAATATGTTTGACTGTCAGCCTCCCCAAACATAGTCACAAGATGTGACCCTTTGCTGTGACCCTGAATTGTGGCTTCGCATTATATACTGATTCTGAGCAGGATATCTTGTGAGATATAATGGCTCTAGCAACAAACAACCGGAACTCGTCAGTGCTCAAGAACAAGAAGATCGCAAAGATTCAGTCAACTGAGGCAATCAGCTTCGCATTCGCCTACAGAAGGTAGAATGTGTAGAGGTGTCTGACAAGTGATTGATTGGGTTTTAACTTCGGACGATTGCGTAGAATATGGTTTGGTGAGCAAACCTTTATATAGATTCATGTACAAGCCATGGGCTACAGAAAGGTTTGTCACACAAACTTAGGAGTGTAATAGTATGGCCCTAGCATCAAACAATCGAGATTCATCCATGCTGAAGAAAAGGAAGATCGCAAAGGTTCAGTCTACTGAGGCGGTTTCTTACGCTTTTACCTATAGAAGGTAAACTACATGGTCACGAGTGGTCACAGAAGTGGGCACCATTTCCCATCAATGGGATATACAGTGACCAGTCCAATGAATGTGAGGTACACGAAATGAGAAGTGAAACAACACCAATAGATGCAGCAGCCTGCGTGGAATGCGCTGTATTCGCCTTCAAGGGTACTCTAACGTCAGTGGTATTCCATGGGTGTCACGAGCGGAGGTGCCTGTACTGAGCAAAATAGGTACCTTCTTTGGATTGACTGACGCAAACGACAAGATTCTGCGGTTAGCTAAGATCATGTCAATGTTGCTTCCTGTTGTCGCGGCTACAATACAGCTTAGCACCACTTTCTTCATGGTTTTCGTGGCGGAGGCTTTGGGCGGTGGCTCCTTCATTGATGGAATGATGCTCGTAGGATTCCTGATTGTCATTCAGATGGTCGTTCAAACCTTGTTGGATTACCCCACAGGTGCGATAGGCGATTGGATTGGCCAACGCTACGTGATAGCGTCAGCATTCCTTTGTTATGGCCTAGCATACTACATGGTTTCGCTGGTTAACAGTGCAACTCCCTTCATCTTCCTGATTGGCCTCTATGTTTTGATGGGTATCGGAAGCTCCCAGCTCAGCGGCTCGTTCAATGCTTGGTTCGACAATAACTACAGAGTTGCGATGCCTGGTGATAAGGATAGAAAGCAGTATGGCGTGTTTTGGGGGAAGATTGGAATGCTCTTCCAACTCGTGGCAACTGCAGCTCTGATACCTGGAAGCATCATCGCCGCGATTCTTGGCAGGGCGTGGGTATTCCAAGTTCAAGCAGTGCTGTGCGTGGTTATAGCAGCAATCGTGCTCCGTCTGGTGCAGGATTTCCCCGAAGTAGAGGCTGCCAGACAGAAACCGACCATGAACGAGTACACATCACTACTGAAGTCTGGAGTCAGTTTCCTGTTCAGCAATAAGTTCATGATGTACGTAACCATTGGAGGCTGCGTCATATGGAGTGCAGGATTTGTGTGGGGCGAGCTGATTCTCTTCCCTCTGTACTTCTCATATTTGGTTTCAGACATAGCAGTTTCAAGTTTCAGAACAATTCTATTCATTCCCGGAATCTTCACGCAGGAAAGATCTGGCATTTGGTCTAGGAAATTCGATCCGAAGACATGGATTCCGCGGTTCCGACTCCTTCAGTTTGGAGGTTTCTTATTCTACATCGTGTTGGCAATCACGATGTTTCTCTTTCCCCCTGCTGCAGGCGGGGCAATCATCGATGTGATTCTGCCTTTCACAACCATTGCCATTATGCGGATGCCAGCTAGCTCGGTTTTGCCGGTGCTATTGATAATGTGTACATTCACGCTGACTGGATTGTTCGGTGGGTTCGCTGAGATTCTAACCCAGAGAATCCTACTAGATGTAATTCCGAACAAGATCAGGAACGGCATGTACTCTCTATCTCCTACAATAGCAACAATCTTCGCAATCCCTCAGATTGCGCTGTTTGGCTGGCTAATACCGACGGCTGGCTTTCCTGTGACTCTTGCTTCTGTTGGAATCGTGGCTTTGATCGGAGTCGTCATGATTCGGAAAGGTCTTAGCTACCCGATTCCAATAAAGCACGACGACATAGCCAAAACAGAGTCTATCTCACTGGCGGTCCCTGCGGAGTAGCTCCCTTGGGGGCCGCCTAACCACCTAATGGAGAGTGATATGGTGAATCCCGCATCGAGTTCAACTGCACTAATTGAGTGGCCTCTACGAACTGCACCTCCCGGAATACAAGATTCTTTAAGGAATCTTAGCCTTGTCTTTCAAATTGTAATTCCAAAGGTAGCAGACCTCGAGATTCTTGGAGGAATCGATAGATGACCAGACTGGCGAACTTCTTTGGTTTCACTGAGCCCAACGACAAGATAATGAGAATGGCTCGGCTCATGGTTGTATTCTTCCCCTTAATCTCCGTGACGGTCATGCTCTCAACAACGTTCTACGTCATTTTCATAGCAGAGGCGCTGGGGAGCGGCGACTTCATGCAGGGCATGGGTTTGGTAGGTGTCCTTGTAGTTATTCAGCTGACGGTACAGACAATTTTCGACTATCCTACAGGAGGAATCGGGGACTGGCTCGGCCAGCGATACATAATCTCTTCAGCTTTCATTCTATATGGTGTTGCATTCTATATGGTGTCGCTGGTCACTAGCTCGACTCCATTCCTCTTTCTGGTTGCAATCTATGCGCTACAAGGATTCGCGGCGGCGCAGGATAGTGGAGCATTCGGTGCCTGGTTTGACAATAACTACAGGGCGGCGATGCCTGAGGACACAGAAAGAAAACAGTACGGTGTTTTTCAAGGCCGGATTGGAATGATCTTTGGGATAGTCGCGACGCTATCACTGATCCCCGGCAGCCTTCTAGCGGTGGTGTTCCAGAGGGCTTGGGTGTTTCAACTCCAGGCTGTCCTCTGTGTGGTAGTAGCAATTGCAGTGTTTAAGTATGTCGTGGACTTCCCAGAGGTTCGAGAAGCCCGAGAGAAACGGCCTTCCACAAGTGAATACTTGTCGATACTCAAGTCTGGAGTGAAATTCCTGTTCGGTGATAAGTTTATCAAGTACCTTATCATCGGCGGGATGCTAACAATCAGCAGCATAATGGTTTGGGGAAACTTGATCCTCTTTCCATTCTACTATAGCTACCTTATTACCGACGTAGCAGTGGCGAGCTATCGTACTCTCTTGTTCTTGCCCGGAGTCGCGGCACGGGAGCGGTCAGGCATCTGGTCAAAACGATTTGAGCCCAAGAAATGGATCCCCCGTTTTCGTCTCCTTCAAACGTGTGGTTTCCTATTCTTTGGAATCCTCGCGGCAATTACCTATTTCTTTCCTCCTGCGCCGCCGGGTGCACCTACAATCGAAGTGATATGGCCTTTTACCGACTTGGTCATAGCGAGCATTCCGCAACAATCGTTCATCCCTATCATCCTTGCTTTCATCACATTTGCTGCTACGAGCTTCTTTGGTGGATTTGCAGAGATTCTCACCCAGCGCATGCTCTTGGATGTCATTCCGAATCGTATTCGCAATAGCATATACTCGCTCATCCCAACAGTAGCGATTATCTTTGCGATTCCGCAGATCGCGCTATTTGGCATGCTTGTTCCCATGTATGGCTTTCCGTTGACACTGACAGGGATTGCGATTGTGTCTTTCGTGGGCGTGCTGTTGATTAGACATGGACTTGCCCAGCCAAAACCGGTCCCTACAGAGGAAACTTGGATGACCCCCTTGGCGGAATCAGATGGGCTTGGGGATGTGTCTTCGGAGGAATTCACGGAAACATGGCCTACTGAAGTATTCGACGATAAGCCCACCGAAGAATAATTGCACATCTACAGATTCCCAAATCTATCCTGCTGAAGCAGATGACGTGATTTGAGTGGTGCATGCGGTTCCACAGTTCATCCTCAACAAAGTTAAAATCATTTGATTTCAAGAATCGGTCGGTGTTATACTTGGGAGAACGACCTGACTTTCTAACGGTGACCTATTCGGGCTCTGGTCTCACGACCATGAACTATGAGAAGAAGATGATAAGAGAAAAAGATGTGAAGTTTGATGGTGAGGATGGCTCACTCGAGCTCACCGATGTCCGTATCGTATGGATCAAGAAGCCTTCAAAATGGGGCGGCATGGGAAAGTTCGGAGGCATTGCTGCTGCAGTTGGTGGGGCCATAGCCGCTGATATTATTGGCAGTAGCGTCGGAGGAGTTGCTGGACACGCGATCCGGCGTGCTGGTCGAACAGTAGCCTATGCATCCATTGGCGTAGCGATTTCATCATGGACTAGGGATTCATATTACAACAAAGACAAGAACGGAAACACGGAAACCATCGCCCTCCCGCTTGTGGCAATCAGTCAAGCCACTCAGAGCGGCAAGAAACTGATAGTCGAGCTCAAATCAGGTGGAAACATGCAGTTTGAGTTCAGGCAGAGCAAGGTCATTCCCTCTGTCATTGCAAATGTCACTTCTGCCCAGAGTGAGGGCAAGTGCCCATACTGCGGCACCAATGCTCCGAATGCTATTTCTTGTCCAAAGTGTGGAGCGCCAATTGAGGGTGGAGGAGGCGCACCAGCTCAAGGCGGGGGCGAAACCATCCATATCCATGTGCCCACAGAAGGAGGCGGCGGGTTCTGCACGAAGTGTGGCCAGCCACTGCCCGCGGGTTCAAAATTCTGCGGTAAGTGTGGACAACCGGTCTAGGATCATACTAGTCATCGAAAGAGTTCCTCGCTCTTTGGGCGGGGAACATCCCTACTCCTCTCAGAGCCATCTTCATATTCGTAGCCCCGGATAATAACGATTGGAATACCCTCGTCTGCTTGCCCCATGAGTGGTTCCGCGGAGGCTGCCAGCTCGTCCACCTGACAGACAGTTGACCTCTTGAGGGTTCTTCCATAGAGATCTTGCTTCCCTCTGTTGTGCTTGAACGCATTAATCCCTGCAGACCCGACTGCAAGATTCACGGACCCCTTTCGCCAAGGTCTTCCCTGTGTATCGGTTATGACAATCCCTAATCTGACCCCAGTCGAATTGGTCAGCATCCTCAAGATATCGCTCGCACTCCGGTCAGGGTTCTCAGGAAGAAGAACATACGAATCCTTGGGTGCATTTGAATGATCAACTCCGCTGAAGTTGCAGATAAGTCCTGTTTTGGTTTCAGTGATGAGAGCACCGTCGCTCCGAATCACTTCCTTGCTCTCTCTCAATGCCAGTTCGACTTGCACAGGATCGAAACCATTCTGATCGGCTATTTCTTTTGCCCTGTCTGAAACTGACACTTCGTCACCGCGCACAATTCTCCCTTCGGACTTCGAAACAACTGTGTGTGCGATAATGACTAGGTCTCCATCCAGCAGCTGAATGTTGGAGGTTTCAAGAGCCTTGAGTATAACATCTGCAACATCATCTCCATGTTCAATGATGGGGACACCTAGCAGTGCCATGATGGAGATACTTTGTTTGCTCAATGCTTCATCTCAGTCCCCCAGTATCTGTAACACGGAAAAATCCTCTGCTTATTGTTCACTTCTCTGGAAGAAACCCGCTCTTTCAGAGGAGTGCTCCAGAAGGACCAGATTGCCTCTACGCGCATGTACACCGGCAAAAGCCTAATAGGCATGATGAAGGTTCCACAATATCTAGAAGCAGAAAACTGCTTTATGTGGGGAAGACGCTCGTCTTCCTATCCACAAAAGAATGTAGATCTTAGGGCTTAAACCAATGAAGCCTGCGGAGTGATTAGAATGAGTCCTTCGAAGAAGACTAAGCGCACCAAGTCTCGCAAGAAGAAGCGTGGCTCCGGTAAGCCAAGTGGTGGCAAGAAGACGACAGCTAATGTCCCAACTATGGAAGAAACAGGCGACATTCGCCAAGGCACGATTGCCAAGTTCATGCGAAAGAGAACTCAGCTGGTCGGCTTCGAAACGGGGCTCAACAAGCACACCCAGTTTAGCATAGAGTTCCTAGACAATGCTATCGACGCGTTGGAGAGCTGGTGGTGGAAGACAGATAAAAGGCCCCGACTTAAGGATGCACTGGACCCGGAGATTGTTCAGGAGGTACGGGATAAGCTTGAGGGAACCCTGCACGACTCGATTGCTCTCAGTAAGCGGCTCGAAAAGGATGTTCGCGCTGGAAAGAAAGTCGATATCCCCCCTCGTCGAAAAGAAACGCTGGATGAACAACTCACGAGGTTCAGGAAGTTCTTGGTTCCATTCAGGAGTCTGATTAAGAAACGTGAACCCCTAGTCGTGATGCAGCTCACGGAAGTTCAAATGCCTGACCTAATACCACTCGACGATGATGAGGGGTTAAAGGTTTACGAATTCATCTGCTTTGACAATGGTGTGGGTATGATTCCGTCAGACCTCGAGAAGTACGGTATCTATCTGGCTTCAAGCAAATCGGAGAAATTAAAGCAAACCAGAGGAAGTCAGGGTTTCGGCGCACCATCTGCATTCAGTGATTCCCAGAATACAACTGGAAAACCAATCTTCACCGTTTCCAAGCGGTTCACATCGGATAAGGCCACTGCAGCTGACTTTTATACGACGACAGCTAATACAAAGGATTACGTTAGTGGTCCCATCAATATGGACCTTCCATTGGAGCACGGTACATTCATCAAACTCTACTACCTAAACATCCAGTACAGACGGGGTTATGCTGACATTTACACAGAGATGGCTTCTCTTCTCAACGCACACGTCACGCTTGTGTTTATTGATCCATACGGCGTTGTTCATATCCATCCACGGCGTGTGAAGAGCTTCCCAGATGAGCCCAAGTATGCTCAACCTCATCCTGCAAGTATACGGATTGGAGAATTCCAGGACCTTCTACGGGAAACCCTAGAGAATGATTTAGGACGCTTCCTCACGCGGGCGTTTGTTAGGCTAAGCACAAACAAGGCTCGAACTATCATCCAAAGCGCGAATAAGGAACTACGGCGCCGTCACCTTGATACTTTGAGTATGAAGACGCCTGCTGATTCTTTGTCCAAGACAGAAGTGGAGCTATTGTACAAGTCATTCTCAAGTCAGGAGTACATCTCTCCACCGACGGACACGGTTGTACCTGTTGGAGCTGAGGTCTTCGAGCAGACGATTAATCTGGCTTACAATCCTGAGTTCGTCACCGCGGTGACACGCAAACCCACCTCTGGAAAGGGCCTTTCCTTCGCAGTGGAAGTCTGTATCGCGTATGGTGGGGATCTGAGGACCGCTACTTCAGCCCCAATGGCGCTTTGGCGGTTTGTGAATCGCGTGCCCAAGCTTAGGGATAACAGTGACTGCGCGACGTGGAAAAGCACAGCATCGGTCAATTGGAAGAACTACAAGGTCGCCACATTCGATAATGGCATCCCTCGTGGTCAAATAATGGTCTTCATTCATGTGGCTGGTGCATATGTGCATGTGATGTTCAAGGGTCAGAGTAAGCAGGCTCTAGCAGAAGATGAGGTTCTTCTAAGAGAGATCAAGCTTGCCCTTGAAGATACAGGTCGGAAGTTCAAGAGATTCATCACAAGGCGTGAAACTGCACGTCGAAAGGCAAAGAGAGCGGGAATTCTTGCTATGTACGCAGATCAGTTCGCTCAGAGTCTAGCCAACATAGTCAATGATGGCCGCAAGAAACCCAAGTTCAATGCTGAGGTACTCGCCAGGAAAATGAGGGACTCCATAACTGGATTTGAAACACAAGTTGACGCTGAGGAAACCGAAACAGACGCAAAAGGAACCGATCTTGTTGCAGACATGCCTCTTGGCGATGGTGAACCCGCAGAGGCTTCAATGGAGGGCGGCACAGAATGAGTTCAAGAAAGAAGACTAGAAAAAAGGAAACCGTCCAATCTACATTGGGTGAGCTTGTAAAAAAACCTTCCAAGAAAGCCACTAGCAAGAAGAAAACGGTCAAGAAGAAACCCACAGCGATGGTAACCAAGAGGAAGGCACTTGTCAAGAAGGTCAAGGAAAAAACTTCCGTCAAGAAAGAGCCGCAAGTTGTGACAGGTCCGTCATTAGCTTCGCTTCCGGGTGTTGGGACCAAGCTTAGAAACCGACTTGTAGCTGCAGGATATGACTCTGTTCTCAAACTCTCAAAAGCCAGATCGAAAAGCGTTGCGAAAAAAGTGAACGGACTAAGTAAGACGGGTGCGAAGAACTTGGTGCGAGCTGCAAAGGAATCTATCAATGCGCCTGAGATGAGTACCAAGCTGAAGCCTGTAACAGACATTGAGCCTGATGATGCAGCAGTGGAAATCACGCAAGGTCCAGCTAAGATTTCTCTTGCTTCTCTGCCAGGTGTGGGTGCAAAGATGGTACGCAAGCTCGAGGACTCAGGATATGATTCTGTGTCCCGATTATCCCGAGCACGTCCGCAAAGTGTTGCACGAATTGTGAGCGGCTTGAGCGTTAATCGAGCGAAGATGATAATTGTCGCGGCGAAGAAGGCTATTCAAGATAGGGAGATGCAAGCAATAACTGGAAAGGTTGGTCCCAAGATAGAACCGAAGCTCGTGGAGAAACCCGTGACTCCCAAGGAGGAGGTTCCTGCGGAGGTAGCAGTTGTGGCCAAGAAAGTAGGATCCAAAAAGAAGACTCCACAAAAGAAAGATTCGTCCAAGAAGGCACCAACCAAGAAGAAACCAATAAAAAAGGATGCAGAACAGATTCCAAAGAAGCATCCAAGGACGAAAGCAAAGAAGAAGAAATCAGGCCTTCCCGTCCCTGCGGCTGTCACTCGTGTTGCCAAGCAGATGAAGAAGAAGTGGAAGGATGCTGAGAAAAGAGCTGAGGCTCTCGCAGCTGGGGCGGAGCCCAAAGAGGGCGAATTAACAATAGAGGACACAGTCCAAGTTGTTGGTTTAACAGCCAATGAAACACAGGACAAGCTAATCCAAGTTGCCATGGAGGTCCTCAACGAGACTATGATGACAGGTCGCCCTGCCTTTGAGATTCCCCGCAGATCCGCAGACAACATCATCTGGGACGAGATTAGAGACCTTCTCCTCCTTGGAATGAAGACCATCACGCGACCCTATCATTCATTGGCGTCCGTCGTAGATGCCACACGCACTGCTCGAGTAATGGAGATAGTATTTCAGTTGCTCAAGGCCAACCTACACGCAACGAAACGAGAGGTGTTCTACAGTGACGTTAACCTGTTTCGGGAACAAAAGTATAGCGACAAAATCATTGAGGATGTTGCATCTATGCTTCGTACGACTCGAGACAGTGTCCATGTTGTTGCTTCAGCCCGAGGATCAGCCATGGGCCGTGTGGTCATAAGAGATGGCGGCGATACTATTGATTTGACGAAGATGGGTACAGGCGGGTGGGCAATCACACCATTCCTCGAACAGGTGGAGATTCTTGAAAGTGATGCAGAGTTTATCCTGCTTTCCGAGAAGGATGCCGCAGTGATGCGCCTGTCTGAAGCGAAATACTGGAACCGACAACCGTGCATTGTCCTTACAGGAAAGGGTAGTGGTGACATCGCAACGAGAGCATTCCTGAAGATGCTTGTTAAGGAGCTTGAAATTCCTGCCTTCGCCCTTGTCGATTCAGATCCGTACGGACACTATATCTACTCGGTGTTTCTTCGCGGCAGTAAAAGACTCAGTTACGAATCACCATTCATAGCCACACCAGATCTGAAACTGCTTGGTGTCTTGAGCAGAGACCTTGACGCGTACAATATTCCGAAAGCTGTTCGGATACCAATGGAACCAACAGACATCAAAAGAGTGAAGGATATGCTCAAGGAGCCCTTTATCCAGAAGAACAAAGCTTGGGTCAAGGACTTGAAGCTGATGCTGCAACTGAAGGAGAAGGCTGAGATACAGGCCTTTGCAAGTCATTCATTCCAGTATCTAACAGACGAGTACTTGCCTACCAAGCTGGAAACCGGAGATTGGATTTGAGTTCAGCAACTAGTCGTCACTGTGTTGTCTGTAAGTTTCTGTCTTCTTCCTCTCGGTCCTTCCTCCCAATGGCAATGGCCATTTGGTGAAGCCATTTACGCCTGGGAAATACGACTCGTCGAGCACGTTAGGCGGCGCAGAGGATCGACCCGTGGCCTCAGATCGCCTGACACTAAGCAGGATTATTGCTACAACCACAGCAATGGCAATACCCGCGATAATGATGTATTCGAGCATAATACGATTCCCCTCAGATTCTATGTATGTCTGAAGTCTTATCTCTTTATTGTTTGAAAAATGTCCTAGCTGCGATTCCTGTGCGCTCAATTGGGCTGCTGTAACGCTAAGCTGCAATCTATGCCTTGCGTATCTTCTTATCGAGACCCCTGAGCCTCTTGGGGGCGTCGGCCTCCTTGTACTTCGCGGCGGCAAGTTGGTATTTTGCGAGGGCTTCTCTTGACCGACCTTCCTTGGACAACCGATCCCCCTCGGATTCAATGGCTTTCCCCCAAGCGCCGTAGGACGCGCGTATTCTCTCGGAGCATTTGGCTCTCATTTTACTTCGAGTTGTAAACATGAATATCTCACGTGCTTTCTTGAACTGGACTGCTGCCCATTCAAACTCGCCAGCTTTGAAGTGCATTTCACCCTGCGTGAGATGTGACGCCGCCATCGCTTCATAGCCACCATCTATTCTCTTCTGGGCTTCGAAAATAGCCTTGGGATTTTCCGCCCTCTCGAAAAGCGTCTTGGCCATTTCGAACGATTCAATGGCGTTTTCATGGTCATTCTCCCTTTGCTTCTGTGCTCCCTGTTCGAGCCTTGCTTTCCCCATGGATTCGTAAACGTACGACGGGTACTCATAGCCATCTCCTGTGATTGTGGTTCCGCAATTCGGACAGGATGGTGTCTTCAGTTCGTGCATTTTGGATGTGATGGTAATCTTCTTGGGTTTTCCTACGACAACGTCAACGAAGTCACGCGATGCATCTCCACGTCCCCTAGGAAATAGGTGTGTGACAGCTTCTGTTGTGCTAGCATCGATTTCATCAGGGAATAGGTGTCGCAGTGCTTCATCTGTTGAAGTGGTTATGTCATCTGCAGCAATCCTTGGAGGTGCCACTTCCTTGAATGGCATGCCCTCCTTGACTTCGTCTGAAGAGAACTCCGGTATGGACGCTGTGTCCCAATTCATCTCAGCACTTACATGATCGTAATCGCGCACTTCAGTTTCCTGAGATGATTCGGCAGGAGCGGCTGTTGGCTCATCGGTTGTCACACCAAGCCCCGCCTCCAACTGAACTGAGCTGTCAACTTCCCAAGCCATTTCATCAGCTGGTGGGATCGTTGTTGCTTCGAGGGTAGATTTTTCTTCAGGGCGTGTTACCTCTTCAGGCTCTGGAAGGATAGAATCGTCGATATCAGGAAGAATATCTCCTTCCGCTTCTGAAATGGTCGGTGCCTCTGTTGAGTGCTCTGTGGTCGGCAAACCAGATTGCGTTAGCATGTCAGCCATCTTATCCTCGAGATTCTCCAGACTATCAGTTACGGGGCTTGGTGCATCTTCTGTGATGATGGGGCTGCCCAGCGACTTCATGTCTTCTCCGATTCTGATTCCACAATGCAAGCAGAAGGTTGATCCTTTGCGAATTCTCTTGCTGCATTCTGGGCATTCTATGAACTCAGCCATTGCACACACATCTGATCTATTACTAACTGCGGCTGGTCATCCTTAAGGAACAGCACGCTTACGGAGAAACTGAAAAGCCAAACACGCAAGCAACGTCAACTCGGCGTTTCAGGTAATCCTTGCCAGAAATAGAATTGTGGTGTTTCATAAGGATAGCTTAGACGTATTACCAGATATAGAGCAATGCTTAGGCACCCCGTGTGGTCATGAAGTCCATCGATGCTCCTCCGACAGTCTTGAAGAAGTGGTGAATTTTCGAAGCTTATGCGAGAAGTCTACAACGGCAAACCTTTTGTTCTCTTATTTTCCCTTTTTCCTAATACGGGAAGTCCAGCGACAACCACGGATGTGTAACTCATGCCGGCAATGCCAAAGCGGGAGATCTTTGAACGAATAATCCAGAATATTACCAGCAAGTTTCCGGACGTCTATGCCGCACTCTTCATCAGTCCAGAGGGCTTTCCGATAAACAGCTGGGGCGTAAGTCTAGAAAGAGCTGAAGAGATATCGGCGCTGCTCAGTGCCCTCATCGGCAAGACAAAAGAAATCATCAGACAGGTCAATGAGGGCGGTGATTTGCATTTCATCCAAGTTCAAACGACCTTCGGTGGAATTCGCATAGCGCCTCAAGAGGAGTTTATTCTTGTCACTCTGACCAAGCTCTGATTCATCAGAACCACAGTTTCATAATTACACCACACTGCCTCTTAAAGACAGATCAACTCCATTATGCGGTTCGCTTGACTAGGTTTGTCGAATCCTGTCTTTATCGCATACTCACTCGGTGCCGCAACTAGTGCCATTTTTATACTGTGTGAATCCACCATAACCTAGCCACGTGCATTGCTGCGGTGAAATTCAGCGTACCAAGCACTTGAGGGAGGTCTTTAGGATTCCAGCAAAGAAAGACAAGGACGATGTTGACTACGAGGACTTTGATGAAGGGAAAGATTCTACATTGGAGGCCAGTGCAGAAGCTAATGCCAGTCTCGACGTGACCGATCTTCCAGGCGTTGGACCTGCAATTGGGAAACGACTAGCTGAGTCAGGCTACAAGAGTGTTGAAGCGATTGCAGTGGCTTCACCGAGAGAACTTGCAGCAGCCGGCTCAATCGGCGAAACAACCGCGACGAAGATTGTCAAAGCAGCACGAGAGATGCTGGATATCGGTTTTGAAACAGCTGATCTAATGCTAGAGCGGCGCAGAACAGCTGGTAGAATCACTACTGGTTCTAAGGCTCTTGATGAGCTCTTCGGCGGCGGACTTGAAACCCAGAGTATCACCGAGATGTACGGTTCGTTCCGTTCGGGGAAGACACAGATGGCTCACCAGCTGGCTGTTAATATCCAACTACCTCCTGAGAAGGGAGGTTTGAGCGCGACAGCGATCTATGTGGATACCGAGGGTACTTTTCGTCCCGAGCGCCTTGTTGACATGGCTGAGGCTGTGGGTCTTGATCCCAAGAAGGTTCTGAAGAACGTGGTGTGGGCACGAGCATTCAATTCCGACCATCAGATTTTGTTGTGCGACCAAGCACTGGAGATGGCCACAGAGCTAAATGCCAAGCTTCTCGTTCTTGACTCGGTAACCAGTCACTTCAGAGCTGAATACACGGGCCGAGGTACTCTAGCGGCACGACAGCAGAAGCTCAACAAGCACCTGCACCATCTACAGCGGGGTGCAGAGGTCGCCAATTTGGCTGTCTATATCACGAATCAGGTGATGTCACGTCCCGATGCTTTCTTTGGTGATCCAACAACACCTGTCGGTGGGCATGTTATGGCTCACGTACCTCAGACACGTTGCTATCTAAGAAAATCCAAGGGCGAACGTAGAATTTGCAGACTGGTAGATTCACCAAATCTGCCGGAAGGCGAAGCTATCTTCAGAGTATGCAAGGATGGCATCAGAGACGTTGACGCGGTTGCCACCTAGGATAGATGGCCCGTCACGAGCTGAATCTTGCGGACTCCATAATCTTGTTGATGCCGCGCGTCCAATTCTCAAGACCATCTGGAGTTCCGGGATATTGTGCATAGTGGCGGTCCACCTTCTTCATCAGACCGGCCGCCTTCCGTAGCTTCAATAGGAGTTTGACTCGTGAGGCTCCTCTTTTTACCCGGCCTATCTTGTTTCTCATGCCAATTGACAGGCCATCACCGCGATTTGCAGCCATTAGGTCGTTTGCTTCAAGCAAGCGCTTCTCGAATCCGTAGTTCATATCCTCGTCACTAACTGCCTGGAGAAGTCTCTTGAATACCTCTAGAGAAGCTAGTCTTCTTCCGAATCCACGAAGGTACAGTGTATTGTAGCCCCACAGACCTCGTGCGCTCAAATCTCTCCTCGCTATGGCCTGTTTTGCCACTTCGCCCAGGATTATCCCAGCTCTCATTCCTGCCCCAATACCCCCGCCGTGTATGGGATTAACCTGCCAAGCGGCATCACCTACAAAAGCCACTCCGTCTGTCACTAGGCTCTTCATTGGCCGCCTGATTGGGACTGCTCCTCCTCCGCTTTCCAATACACGCGCGCCATGCAACAATGGGATTTGTTTCTTGAAAATTTCGAAATAACTCTTGGGAGACGCTTTTCCCTTCCCTCCAGTGATTCCAACACCTGCGTTAATGGTCTTAGGTCCCTTGGGAAATACCCATGCGTAGCCTTGCGGAGCGGCATCGCCTCCCAGGTATATTCGTGCCACCTCCGGCTCTGCCATTGGATTTTTTAAGTCCAGTATTTCTCGGTAACATAATGCGATATCTTCCTTCGCAATATCGCGCTCAACAAGTGGATCGTCCAGCTTCTTTCTAATTACTCCAGCGAAACCGCTTGCATCCACTACCAGCTTGCAGCTAATTGCCATCTTTTCATCGGTGTGGCGGTCGAGATACACTACTCCAGCCACCCTCTCCTGCAAGAGGATTGGCCCGACAACGTGAACTTCCGGCTTGAAGACCACCCCCACTTGCACCGCTCTCTGAAGTAGCCGCTGTCCAAACCGCGGTCTGTCGATTGTCCAACCATCGAACTCGTCCCATCCTCTAACCTGCAACTCGTTCGACATGTTGGGCGGATAGACGTCCGCACCCTTGACTTCAGATGATATCTCTTTGCCGTGTGGTGGCTTGATTCCTGTGAACTCGAAGTGTGACTTGCTGATCTCGTCTCCACAGACCTTTTTCCCAATCTCCGGTTCTGGCTTGCGATCAAGAAGCATAGTCTTCAATCCCAGCTCAGCGCACCGTTTTGCAGTAACACAACCAGCTGTCCCTGCACCAATTACTATTACCTCAGGTCGTTTCAATGTGAGTCGGGCTTCAAGAAGTTCGCAATGATATAAACACATGCGTCACACCACGCTTGTCGGGTGCTCTTCCGGGCTCGCTAGACATGTCTGAACTCGATGGCCACAATCGAGATGATCACAATGGCTACTATGATTATGAGTACAGGTGGCATGTAATTCAAGAACAGCTCGAAGTAGTGAAGAATCGTCGGCGGGTCGATGATGATGGAAGCAAGATGCGCGTAGGCTAGGAAGAAGCCGTATACAGCGAATATTGGATAGAGTATGGGTCCTCCGCTGATAACTAGGAGAAGAATGACCACTGCCAGTCTGCTCTTCGTGGGGTCCAACAGGGCGATCGGGATGGTTTCGTCATCATCGAATCTGAAGTAGTAGAAAATAAGAAAAGATGGCATCCTAATTCTAACCAGTTGAAGAATCTGGATGCTCAACTGTATTGTGAGCAGAGATATCGTATGGAGCAACATGTAGCCAAGAATAATCGCATTGATGATCGGTAAGTCGTCGGTGAATATCTGTAGGCTCTCAATCACCCCAAGCAGGACGAAAAAGTTAATGACCAACAGCAAGAGGTGAGCCATAATTCCTTTGACGATTTGCCCTCTCTCAACCATTAGCGCCAGCCCATATCTGAGAGTATTCTACGTCGTCTTAAAGGGTTTCGATTGAGCTGAACCATGGAACCCTGGCTCCATCGGACCCAGCTTCTTCTGTTTCTCAATCGCCCTAAGAACCAGCTCGGTGAATAGCGAGTCTATGTTTTTTCCGCTCTTAGCTGAAGTTTCGTAGTGTAGAACATCCAGCCACTCCTTCACCATATCACCTGCTTCAGGTGGCACAAGCCTATCCGGCCTGTCAATCTTGTTTGCAACCACGGCTACAACGGCATTGGGGCATACTGTGATGAACTTCGTGAACCACTCGCCGATATCCAGAAATGTCTGCGGACGAGTGACATCATAGACAATTATCCCCATCGACGCGCCAGCCATGTAACGGCGACGCAGTTCATTGTACGTGGGCTGTCCTGCTAGATCCCATAGAACAACTCTTGCTGTGATCTTATTCCCCTCGGGGGGGTCGGCCTCAACTGTCTTGAGCGCGAATGTCGTGCCAATCGTCATGATGTACTGCTCGCTAAAGCTGTCCTCTGTGTATCTCTTAATGCAACTAGTTTTACCAACTGCCCCATCGCCGAGGGCAACCAGCTTAAACATATGCGAAACTGGTTCAGAGTTCAACTTCTCACAGTCCTAGATTCCGCTCTTGTGGATTCCCAATCTTTGACATTTAATGCTTCTGTGCGTGTGTTCTCCCAATCTTGCCAATATTCGTTGGCACCCGTCAGACAAAGCCTTTTTTGCTAGGATTCTCTCAATCTGTTGCCAACTATGAATAGGTGACATCTATGGCAGAGCAATTCCTGAGTCGACTTACTGAGATAGAATCTAGCATCGCGTCATTGGGTGAAACACTCAAGCGGATGGTAACGCTCCTGAGCGCACTTAATGAGATCAAATCTGAAGTCCGGATAGCAACAGAACAAATCATGACAGCTATCCAGACAATCCCTCAAGCGCAAGCACAAGCGGGGGGTCAGGAGGAACTACTGGCGGCTATCAAAGGCGACCTGGCAAGTCTCAATACTTCGGTCGATTCAAGCTTGGCGAGTTTCCGTCAAGAGATACAGACGATGGTTCAGAACATTCCTACTCCCGCCCCTGCTCCGACTATTGCGCCCACTCCTACTCCATCCCCGGCACCCGCACCTGCTCCAGCTCAAATTGCACCTACACCGGTCGAAGCACCAATGGCGACAGGAGGGTCGGTATCACCCCATGCAGGCATGCAGATTGCCGCTCAGCTTGAAGCAATAGTCGCAACACTGAAGATGGGCTGCAAGGCTGGAACCGTCTTGGATCAGATTGCCTCCTCGAAAGCGGAAATCACCAAGATTGTACCAAGTGACCCAATAATGGTGAAAATTGACCATTGGAATGGTATCGTGGCTGCTGTACCCCGCAGAAAGGAGCTACAAGCTCGAGATATACTGAAGATAAAGAAGGAAATGAAGAAGGAAATCAAGCGCTACCAGCCGGCTTAGTTATCGCTTACGCCGTCTGCAATCATCTTCATCGTGGCCAGAACTCGGATAACGTCAGTGGTTGTTACAATCCCAGTGATGGCGTCACCAACGACCACAGGAATGTGCCTTCTTCCACTCTGATGCATGAGGGCGATGAGCTGCCCCATTTCTGCTTCAGGGCTTACGGTGACCACAGGGGTTGTCATTATGTCTGCGAGCACCATCGTTTGATAAAATTCGTCTGAGAGAAGATGTGCTCCAATTATGTCACGTTGTGCAACAATGCCTGCCAGAACATCTCCCTTTGTTACAACAAGACAGCCAATGTCTTCTGCAGCCATTACTCGAGCCGCGCTAATCACCGGGGTCGATGCTTCCGCGGTGATGATCATCTTGGTCATGAAGTCACTCACTAACATTTTGATTCTCTCCTGCTGATTATTGGTGATTTGGTGAATGTCACATGGCTAGGTCACTACGTAGACCCAACCCTCTCTTAAGAACAATCTCAGCAACTTTAGTGAAGACATCAGCAACCTTGGCTCCGGTCTTCGCGGAGGTTTCATAGTAGTTGGCTTGGAACCAGTCTCGCAGCATCCATCCGGGCTCGATTGGCACAATCCTCTCTTCTTCCAAGTCAACCTTATTCGCAGCAACGATGACTGCTGCATCAGGGCATGTTTCACGAAACGCCTCGAACCAATTATTGCAACTCATGAAAGTTTCTGGCCTAGTAACGTCGTAAACTATCACTGCCGCGGATGCTCCTTTCATGAACTGGCGTCTCAGCTCGCGGTAAGTTGCTTGGCCTGCCATGTCCCAAACCACGAGGCGCACATTGCGCTTCATGCCATCTTCGCCAACGACAGCAACATCCTTGGAAGCAAAAGTGGTTCCTATGGTCTGTTTGTATACTTCATCGAATACATTCTCAGCAAATCTTCTGAGAAGTGAAGTCTTGCCTACAGAAGCCTCTCCCAACAATACCACTCTGTATTTGAATCCGGTGCTTGTATCATCAGCATCAGCCACTGATGGCAGGATTTCAGTCATTTGAATGGTGCTCCATAGCCAGAACTAAATTTAGTGCTACAAAACAAGCGTTCTTAACGTGTTCTTATATCTTTTCTGCGGGGATTCTTGTCAGCACCAGATGGGCGCTACATCACCCACATACCGTTTCTTGGCAACTCCATCTCGAATGCGACCACTGGCATTCCAATACCGAAATTGCGCAGCACCTCTGGTGAAATCTCACCAAAGATACCCATGGGTTCTCCGTTTATCAGGATTTTTCCGGCTCTCCCGTCTATAAATTCGGGAGTCTTTTCAGCCGCGAACTTGATTTTGCTGCCAAGACCCAAGTTCCGCAGAATGAATCCCACTTCTGTGAGCATCTCAGTGATATTGACATGAGTGTCAATGACCAAGCGGCATACATGTGGAACTTGTTTCGTTCGCGTTTTCTCTCTTGCGTCCGGCATGACGACATCTCCCACCTCAAAGATTCGTTGAGGATAGTCTGCATGCTGATTCTGAGAGGCAAAATCGAGCAGAACTGGCAAGAGTGAGTTTCTAAGAACTGAGTAATCCCGGCTCTTTGGGTTCCCGGTGGCAGTCAGTGGCTTATTCCTTAGCATCTTGGTCTTCATGATCTCAGGAGATGTCATGACATAGCTCTTGATTTCTTGATACCCCGTGCCAACCAATAGGTCTCTGATTTTGTTCTTGAGCCGAGTGACAGGCAGCAGTTTCCCTGATGTTGCTGTCTGTGGTATCGACGGTTCGATTCTATCAAAGCCATATCCTATTGCCACATCCTCTATCAGATCAACTGGGTGAAGAACATCAGTGCGATATGCTGGAATCTTGACTTCTAGATTCCCTTTTCCCTTAATTCGTGCGTCGTAGCCCATCTTCCGTAAGTAGTTTACTGTTTCTATATCTGAGAGTGAAAGCCCTGTAAGTCGGGCAGCATTTTCCACTTTTAGGAGCATTTTCTTCGGCGTCAAGTTGGGAGTTATAATGGATGTCCCATCGGGATAACGTACGGTCACTGATTCCAGATTGCCCCCTCGCTCAGCTAGAGAAGTCACCATGATGTTCAGAGCCTGATCAACAGTTTTCTTGTGAGTCCCTGTGACTTCGATGAACAAGTTACGCGTCGTCATATCCACTTGGCCTAAGGTGTTGCTATTGATGATGGGCGGAAGGCTCAAGGTGTTGCCTTTGGAGTCAATCAGAAGCGGCCACTTCTTGTGCTTTGATATGATCGGTCCGTATAGAACGCCTTTCTCATGTTCATTGACGATTGTGGGACCATCCATCTCGATTTCAGTGCCCAGCGGTGCAAATCGTATCGACTCCGGTTTTGCTGGGCGATAAATCACTGGAAATTCGATTTCATCAAAGACGTAGAGACCTATGCTAGCCTTCTTGCGGTTCCTTCCATGTGTAGTAGTCAGGGCTTCTTGGAGGTGCATATACTCCTTGATGAGATCATCACTTGTCTGCACGCCTTTCACAATGCCGCAGGCAATGAATTCCCTGATCTTCTTGAGACCTGGTTTGACAATAACTTCGAGTCCTGATTTCTTAACAGGATACTCCGCCATTCCAGAGTCTACATTCAAGAATGTTCGCAAGGCGCGTGCTATGCCTTCTGTCGACAGCATGTCTGTACGATCGGGATTGATTTCAATCACAATGATCTCATCATCCGATTTGTCTATCTCCGCCTTCATGAGGAACAGTGCGTCCTCCAGCTGCTGAATCGTCAGTTTCTTGCGGACTAGTTTCAACAGCTCGTTGATTACACATTCAACTAACATCTTAACCACTACCTCACGAAGTATGCCCTGCGAAGCCAAGTCAAGTCCCTTGAGTAAAGGTCTCGAATGTCCTTGATGTCCATCGACGCCATGTAGAGTCGTCCTGCACCTATGCCCCAAGCTAGAACTGGATCCGTAATTCCCAGCGGACGCGTTACCTCCGGTCTGAATATTCCTCCAGGTGCGACCTCTATCCAGCCTAGCGTATCGTGTTTCGCGAAGCCTTCGATACTGGGTTCCGTGAAGGGGAACTGTCCTGGCTTGAACTTCACCTTCTTGATTCCCATGCGGTGGCATACCTCTTTCAGATAGCCCATGAGATCGCGGAGTGTGAGTCCCTTGTCCATAATAATGCCATCAAACTGGTTAAACTCCTGAGCGTGAGTGGCGCTCAATGATTCCGATCTGAAGTTACGGTCGATTATGAACATCTTCTGCGGCGATTCTGGATGTTCCCAGAGATACCTAATTGATACTGGCGTAGTGTGGGAACGTAAGCATAGTCTGGTGGTCACCTCTCGACTGAATGGCGCTTCCCATCCAGTGGATCCTGTGTCTCCTCCATTCTCGTGTACAGCCTTCACCCTTCTGTAGTATTCCTCATCGGGAATGTCACCATGATCGTAGGGTTCGGCGATTCTGAACTGGTCTTGAACTTCTCTGGCAACATGATCTTGAGGCACGAATAGGACATCGTTGTTCCAGAACTCGGTTTCAACATAGGGTCCATACCACTCATTGAATCCCATGCCAACGAGAACCTCCTTGAGCCAATCAATGAACTCGTTGTAAGGGTGTTTCTTTCCATAGTTCACGAATGCAGGCGCAAGCTCCACATTATACGGTCTAAATGTGCAATTCCTCCATTCGTCGCTGGCAATCAGCTCTGGCGTGAGATCAGTAATACCCTCAGCCGTTTGCGATAGGAGTGATTCAATCTCACCCCTGCGATTCTCCACAATTATGGCCTCGAACATTTTGGCGGTTTTTTCCTCTACAAGAGTTCGTTCAACAGCGGTTTCGAGACCACCTGCAAGTTTCGTGGGTACGTTGGCATTTCCCTTATTCAGAAGAGCAAGAACGTTCTTCACACTAGATTCGGCGTTTTCCACCTTCACCTTGAGGATAGTAGTTCCATTGACCTTTTCAATCTCCAGCCATCCATTCCTCCGCGCCCAGTTTACAGATATTCCCTTAGCCTGTTGTTCCAGACCTGCATGGGCAACAGCCGCTTCCATCTTTGCTAGACCCCCGAGGTCCATAACCGCATGAAACAGGCGTTCCTCAGGAAGTCCATCCTTCACGTAGCTGCGGCCTTCATCTGTCAGACGGTGGGTCATGTGTTCCCTTGTGTCCAGCCTGATGAGCCCCTTTTCGGCTATTGAGTTAAGGATGGAGATGACTCGCTCGTTCCTTTCTTGAAGCTCGCTAGCGAGCTCTGATGCGGAAACCAGCTTATCATACTCAACCAGTTTCCCCAGAACTTTCCTTTCGCCTATAGTCAGCTCGGCCATTTGTCGCTCAAAACTCCTTCACTTGCGAGATGATGCTGAAGATGAACCATGGAGTACGGACTGTATCCAAGAGAAAAACAGACACCTACTTGGATGATGTAAATTGGTAGTGATCCATGGCTCCTCACTCATTGCTAGACGCGCATGTCGAATGGTCTTGACCTTTTTTAATGTGTCGTCAAAAGCCCCGATTAGTCAACAGAGGTGCGCAATTTGCCCTGTTAGTTCACAACCTTAAAATACAGTCTGGCCTGCATTTCCTTCAGTTGCCGGACGACAACTTATTCTCTGTTGACATTCGCACTAATCCTGACAAAGTAGGTGACAGAACGTGGAACTTGAAAGACAACGCCTAAGGCGCAAGGTGCAACAGCTTAGAGCGCATCAGGGTCGGCACAGTTCTTTCACGACAATCTACGTTCCCCCAACAAAGAACTTGACTGACACGATTTCATTCGTCAAGGCTGAACTTGCGGGTGCTGAGAACATTAAGAGCAAGCAAAACAGAAAGAATGTGTCTGATAATCTAACTGCGATATTGAGCGAGCTGACGAAGATCGGGTCAATTCCGGAGAACGGTATTGCTTTCTTCTATGGCGTCAAAGAGGAGAGTGGTACAAACGAGGAGATACGCGAGATTGTGATTCCACTGTCTCCAATCTCCCAGTTCAGCTACATCTGTGGTCGAGAGTTCAATCTCGAAGAGCTTGAGGACATGACGCGACCTAAGAGCCTCATTGTTATCGTATTGATTGAGGGTGGCAAAGTTACAGTTGGCTATCTCCGTGGAAAACACATGGAGCTTATCCGGGACGAAGATTTCTTCATCATCGGGAAAACACGTGCAGGAGGCCAAAGCGCCAAACGATACGACCGCTTACGTGATGAGAAGATGGTTGAGTTCTTCAAATTCGTCGGACGATTACTGAACAAACTTCTCGCGGACAATTTGGACAACGTTGATGCCATTGTTCTTGGGGGCAACACAATTCGTGCACAGGAGTTCTTGGAGAAAGGGGACCTGGATTACCGCTTAAGAGAGAAGGTTGCTGAGAAAATCATACCCGTCAGCATTATTGATGAAACTGGCCTGTATCAGGCGATGAAGGAAGCCTCTCGAATCCTGAAAGAAACGGAGATCTACGCTGAACGCCAGGCTTGGGATGATTTCATGGGGGACTTGATGAAGGGCAATGCAACAGTAACCTACGGTAAGAAGGAGGTCCTTGAAGCCCTTCAAGCAGGCAGAGTACGTACCATACTGGTCATTGAGGATGACATGGACCTTGTCGATGAGTTCATGAATGAAGCGCAGACTTATGGTTCTGAGGTGATGGTGTTCTCAAGCCAAACCGAGTCGGGTGCACAGTTGAAATCATTCGGTGGTGTAGCAGCTAGGCTGCGCTGGTAACTTGGGCACATCATTTACTTCTTTGGGGGGCGAGGTATCTCACTCAGAGTTTCGATATCGATAACCCACTTCACCAGTTCCTCATCGATCTTCTCGATATACTCAAGCAAGCTGTCTTGGTACTTGTGAAGGTGATCCTGTTTGAATTTGCCTTTCTTCTTGGCGTAGCTATCGACTCTTCTTGTTAATCCCTTGGTCCACTTGCTCAGTGATAGGACTGCTTTTCGATCTTCTAGCACTTTCCGTGCGACCGGAACCTTCCTCTTTATGTTTAGTAGGTCTTCCAATGTCTTCTGCAAGGATATCGTTGCGATAACTAATTCCTTTGCGTCAGATTCTGTTTCGGAATCCCTTATCGTATAGTAGACTTCCTTCAGCGTTCTCTTTGAAGTCATCACGCGTGTGAGGAAGTTCTCCAATTCATGACCCATTGTAGATAAGGGTTGAAGTCAATCCGTAAAAAACCTCTGTGTTTCAAGCGGCTGAGTGATTGCATACCCCATCGGTGCCAAATGGACATGCTTTACACTTCCCGACCTCAGGCGAGGGTCTTGGCTTTCTTCTCTCATACCAAACTTCGTCCAGCCTCTTCAGAGTTTTCAGGACTTTTTTTGGACTAAATTCTTCCTGGAATACGCGTCCCTTTTTGCATTCAAAGCAATTCACGCCTTTGCCCTCATGCACACAATTCGATGCAGCTCTCTGTGTACAGTATATGACTACCAATCGTGTTGAGCTACAAGACACTCCCCTCTCCATCAATGCCAATGCATACAGCCCCGCTTGGAACATGTCTTCTGTTCTTACAATCTTTGGCATATTCCGCGAAGGGAACTTGCGCTCAATGATGGCCTTCAGAATCGGAACTCCATCGAACCCTAAAACGGCTTGATCAAACCTCCCGCTGTATCTATGCCCCATTGATACAACAGCTTCTTCAGCGAAGCTGAAATACTGATTAGATTCCAGCTGGTCTGATTCGAGGTGAAGGAAGGCGTTCAAATCCCACGGAGAGTCAATCGCTCTGTTGATGATACTGAAAACCGGATTGATAATCCCCTTTCCTATATCGTGAAGCAGTACAAGAGCCCCAGCCAGGAATACGGCCAATAATAGAATGCTTTGGACCGGGTCCACACGATTCACCCCAAGCTCCAGATTACGACCGCGATGATGGTCAGAATCAGCGCTATCACCTGCACTAGCCGCCTGCTGGATATCTGGGAAGGCGTATGCCATATTGACTGTGAATGAAGCCATGTGCCCTGCACGCTTGCTTCTGAAGGCAGGTTGCCGTGTACCGTTCATTTTTTCTTGGACAAACTTGGACATCAAGCTGTCCGTCCAGGAACGACACTGGACATATTATCTTGCACGTGAATGATGTTTCGAGCCGCATTCACATCGGCATGGAAGTGCATGTCGCACTTACCACAGTAGAAGTACTCCCCACCTTTTCTCTCAGTGGTCGACGTTTCGTCCTCTACTCGTATTCCTCTCTCTCCACAGACATGACAGGTCTGAGATGTGTACCTTGGATTCACTGTCCACACACTGTATTTGGAGTGACCAAGGGACTCCCGCATGTACCTCACTGTGTCGATAATCTTCCCCCATAAGTTTGAAGTGAGGTTGTATGACAGGTCTTTAGAGCCTGCATGAGCTTGAAAGCTCCTGAGGTCTTCGAAGAACACCTTTTTCACTTCATGTTCCTCACA
>JAUWOA010000145.1 GCA_030612365.1 Candidatus Thorarchaeota archaeon | reverse complement strand
ATGGAAAAAGTCACTCCGTCCAGTCCAATGGATATCGCCAGAGTGATACTTGCGACGCGGCTAGCGATTCCAGATAAACCCGTAATCCTAGGGTGCGCAAGACCTCTAGGAGATCATCGCAGGGAAACTGACAGGCTAGCAATCGATGCTGGCGTGAATGGAATTGCATACCCCACCGAAGAAGGATACTCATACGCGCAAGAGAAAGGTCTGTCGATGACCTTCTCGGTGGAATGCTGTTCGCTGATGGACAGATCTTTCAAATGAGTATGGTGAATGTAAGAATGACTGAATGGCGGCTCTTAGACACAGGCGTCCTCACAGGGGCGCAGAACATGGCGCTTGACGATGTGATCCTTGAGTGCCGTTCCGAGAACAAGACTCCAAACACGGTTAGGTTTCTTCAGTTCGACCCCCCGACCGCTCTAGTTGGATATCATCAATCAATAGAGCAGGAAATTCGCGTAGACTATTGCCAACGACACGGAGTCGACATCAATCGCAGGATTACCGGGGGAGGAGCAATTTTATTCACTCCGACGTGTCTTGGGTGGGAAATTTTTGCTGACAAATCAGCTCCTAGAATCAGTGAATTGAGAAGGGACTTGGACCGACTTGCTAGATTTGTCTGTTCGGGTGCGGTCTCAGCTCTTCGAAGACTTGGTGTGAAGGCCGAGTTCAGACCGAAGAATGACATTGAAATCAATGGGCGGAAGATATCGGGAACCGGTGGCACTGAAAGAGGTGACTCTTTCATGTATCAAGGTACGCTCTTGGTTGATTTCGACGTCGATTTGATGCTACGTTCCCTCAGAATACCAGTGGAGAAACTCAAGGACAAGGAAGTCGAGAGTGTCAAGGAGAGAGTGACCTGCCTGAAATGGGAAATAGGTTATGTGCCTCCTTTGAATGATATCAAGGATGCCTTTGTGGCAGGGTTCCAAGAGATCCTAGATACTGAGCTAGGACCGGGCGGCCTTTTGCCCGTGGAAGAACAACTGTATCGCGAGAGATTGCCATACATCGAGTCAGAAGAGTGGGTGCGCCTCGTTAGACGACCAAAGGAAACCGCAGGTCAGGTCAACGCTGTTCGCAAGACTCCGGGTGGTCTCATTAGGGTTTCGCTAGCGCTAGATGTGCCGGGCAACTTCATCATCAGCTCGTTCATCACCGGCGATTTCCAAGTCTTCCCGCAGAGAGCAATCATGGACCTTGAAGCTCGCCTGAAGAATATATCCGCAGACGAAGACACAATCAGGGAAACCGTAATCAAGTTTTTCGAGGATTCTGGAGCCAGAATTTTCGGAGTGGAACCAGAAGACCTTGTTCAGATTCTGCTAGAAGCAGTAAAGAAGACAGCCTTCATCAAGTATGGCGTTTCGCTTGAGGACTCCAACCATCTTATGACCGTGAACTTCATGCCAGATGAGCTAGACAAGCAGATCTTTGACTACATACTCCTTCCTTATTGCGCGAAATTGGTAGACTGTGACTACCGCAGAATTGAGGGCTGCACTAAGTGCGGCGCATGTTCAATTGGTGACATCTACGAAATCGCAGAAGAGTTCGGTGTTCCTACGCGCACCATTCAGACCTTTGAGCATCTGATAGAAACGATAGATGAGTTCAAACTCAAGGGTGCTAGAGGGTACATCGGGTCCTGCTGCGAGGCCTTTTACACCAAGCATCATGAGGACTTCGTGGATACAGAAGTGCCCGCCCTCCTCGTGGATATCGATGATTCGACTTGCTATGAACTTGGTGAGGAGAGAGAGGCCTACATCGGCGATTTCGAGGGGCAGACCGACCTCAAACTAGATCTTCTAATTCATATCCTGAAGAAAATGCGAGATGGCGGAAACCTGCGTGACGAGGTGTCCTCCGATTAAGGACTTTGATGTTGTAGTAGCAGGAGGTGGGCCAGCTGGCGCCAGCACCGCTATTTGTTGTTCCGCACTCGGGATGAAAGTCATGTTGCTGGAACAGGGCGCTCGAGGTCGTCACAAGGCTTGCGGCGGAATCCTTCCATTGGTTGCCCCCGAGGTCATAGAGGACATAGTCGGCGCGAGCATTCCAGTAGAGGTTCGGGCGGACCCTCCTGAGCTGGGACTTCATTACGTGCCGCCGAGTGGAAAATCGAACGCAGGGCGAGTTCGGAACTACAGAATCTACAACATCAAGCGTGACGAATTTGACCTGTGGCTCTTGGGTCTTGCAGAGGATGCTGGTGTGGATATCCGATATGAAACACGAGTTGAAGAGCTACGCACCTCCGCAAGAAACGAAATCATAGCCAGAGGCAATGATTGTAAGCTCAGGATAGATTCACGATTCGTGGTGGGTGCGGATGGCGTAAGGTCCACCATTCGGAAGATCCTCTTCCCAGAGATGAACGCGCCCGTGATGATTGTTGGGCAGGAACATTGGGATGCGACCGGGGATTTTGAGAAGAGCTTCTACGGCTTCTTCAGAGGTGATATTTCGATTTCATATGCTTACCTGATCCCAAAGCGGGACAAGTACATCATTGGATTGGGGGTCGTTCCGCACCAGACACCAAACATCACAGAGGCATTGAAGAAACTAAGGCAATGGCTCTCTGACGAGTTCTCCTTCGACCCCAATCGGCTTCTCGAAACGGAAGTCTGGGCGATTCCGTTTGGCTATTTCACTCCTGGCAAGGATAATGTCCTCCTAGTAGGGGATGCTGCAGGACTCTGCAATCCATTGTCGGGCGAAGGAATCCGGCTAGCAGTCGAGAGTGGAGAAGCTGCTTGCACGGCAATCGCCAACTTGCAGTCGGGCCGGGGTGCTGTGGAGAACTACGAGAAAGAAGTGAAAGGAATCGCAGATATGGTCAAAGATCTTAATGCCTTTGTTCGAGGCGTTGACGACGCGGGCAGGGAGAAGTTCGTTCAAGAGGAGCTCTCAAGAGGGACGGGCTTGGCCTGAATGAAACTAAGCGGATTCAGCGTAGCGTGTGCATATTGGGAATGTGAGCACAGTATCCCAAGCGCTATTCGGGATGAGATTCTTCGCTTGCAGAGGTCAATCAGCCTAATGGTTCCATTTTCAATAATGAAAGAAACAGAAGTTTGATGCCCAACCCCTCGATTCGCAGCCATGGTTGAATAGCTAGGATTTTATGTGCTGCGAATTTCTACGAGAAATCACAATGACTCTCGAAACTTGGCGACTGTTGGACCTCGGTCCCATTGATCCGCTAGAAACTCAAACAATCTATGACATGATTGCCCAAGGAATAACTGAGGGCGAATCTGAGAATACTCTAGTTATCTGTTGGCCAGCAAAACCGCTCGTTAGCTTGGGTTACTTCCAAGAGATTGACAAAGACATTGATCTTGAGTTCTGTCGGAAGAATGACATCTTCGTTACACGGAGAGTGATTGGCGGAGGCGGGGTCTACCTTGATGATGGCCAGATGTTCTATCAACTCATAGGTAGAATCGACAGTCCAACAACACCCAAGGGCATAGACGCATACTACCGGAAATTCCTGCAAGCACCGGTCCAAGCTTATAGGAATCTTGGAATCGATGCTGAATTCAAACCGGTCAACGACATTCAAGCTGGAGGCAAGAAGGTTTCTGGAAACGGAGCGGGTGATGTCGGTGACGCAAGAATCCTGACTGGGAATCTGATTTTCGACTTTAACTTCGATATGATGGTAAAGATACTAAGAGTGCCAGATGAGAAGTTCAGGGACAAGATTGCTAAGAGCCTGAGAGCAAGAATGAGCACAATCCTACTCGAAACAGGGGGAATGCCAGACCGTAACGAAGTCAAAAAGGACCTTGTGCGCCTGTACGAGGAAACCCTTGATATCGAACTCAAACTGGGACATCTTTCAGATTGGGAGAAGAGTCGCATGGCTCAGATGAGGGGTAGGTATCTATCTGACGAATGGTTGCACTGGAGACGAGGTGGGAGACTCGATGCCCGAACAGTGCGAATCTCGTCCACCACACAGATTGGAACTGCAAGCTACAAGGCTGAAGGAGGTCTCATCAGGGTCACTATGGAGGAAGTTGAAGATAGAATCCACGAGATAGTCATAAGTGGCGACTTCTTCATGCTGCCAAGCGACGCCATCTCTGGAGTTGAGAAGGCTCTTATTGGGGCGAAAACGACCGAGGATGAAATCCTTGCACGAATCGAGAAAGCCTACAAGGACCTCAAGATCGAGTCCCCACTCGTAACTGCTGAAGACTTCAACATGGCTATCAAAATGGCGCTAGGTTCGAAGTAGATCGCTTCAACCAATCCTCCATTAAATGGCGGGTAGCAAATATGGGAATCCGAAGACCCTTTCGTGTGCTGGCACCCGGGCGAGTCTGCCTTTTCGGCGAGCATAGTGACTATCTTGGGTTGCCTGTGATTCCTGCAGCAATAGACAAGGCAATTGAAATTTATTCTTCACCACGAGATGACAAGTCGATTAAGGTGAACTATGTTGACTTGGGAATAACAGACTCGTTCCAGCTTGATACTGACATCACTTACCGAAACAGACGGGACTACCTTCGTAGCGCATTCAACGTCCTTTCGCGAAAAAATATTCAGCCTTTTCTTGGCGCTGACCTTAGAGTAAGTGGCGATATCCCCTTTGCTGCAGGTCTCTCAAGTTCCTCAGCCCTATCCGTTGCGTCAGTGATGACTGTTGCGCAGATAGCGGAATCTACACTAGAGGAGGAAGAAC
>JAUWOA010000017.1 GCA_030612365.1 Candidatus Thorarchaeota archaeon | reverse complement strand
CGGGCTTGTACCAATATCCAATCTGGGTGACCTCTGTGAGGTTGAAACACCAGCTATCGATGCTGTAATCGAAATGGCGTGCCAGCTCTATGAATGTGATTTCCGGCGCACAGGAAGAAGCCTTGCAAACATGGGTCTTGTGGGAATGAACCCGCAGGAAGTCGCAGAATATGTTGAGCTAGGAGTCAGACCGGCAGAATGGAGTAGTTTCCCCAGCATATACAACCTCTGCGAAGCAGAGGTGGATGAAACTTGAAGATTCTGGGGGCTGCGATTGGGAATTGCGTTCACGTTGCTGGCGTGTTTCGATTCCTCTCACTTGCGGAGATTGAGGGCTATGATGCAGTGTTCTTAGGTCCAGCAGTATCAATTGATAAACTCATGAAGGAAATCAAGAAACATAATCCCGACGTCATTGGAGTGAGCTATCGATTAACAATGGAAAGTGCAATGAACCTATTCAGAAACCTAAAGATAGCCATACTAAAAAATGGTCTTGAAAAGAAGAGATGGATCTTGGGTTGTACGGCTCAGCTAAAACCAATTGCTGAAGAAATGGGGCTGTTCGAAGAGATATTCACCGGTTTCTCAACAGATGAAGATTCATTTGCCTTTCTCAGAGGTCATTCATCAAAGAAAGAGCAGGAAAGGTTCCCTCAGGACTTGTTGACAAGATTTGAAAATAAAAGCCCGATGCCAATCATTCGTCATCACTTTGGTCTACCATCACTTGAGGACACTATCGACGGTATTGGGAAGATTGCAGATGCTTCCGTATTGGATGTCATTTCAATCGGTCCCGATCAGAATGCACAGGAGTTTTTTTTCCGGCCATCAGAGATGAATAGGAATCTGGAAGGTGATGGTGGTGTACCACTGCGGAAAGCAGATGATCTGCGAAAACTCTTCGAAGCATCTCGAAAGGGGAATCTCCCACTCTTGAGGTGCTATAGTGGAACAACGGATCTGTTGAAATGGGCACAATTACTTCAGAATACTATAAACAATGCTTGGTGCGCAACTCCACTATTGTGGTATAGTGAACTCGATGGGCGTAGCAAGAGATCTCTTGAGGATGCGATAGAGGAGAATAAACGCAATCATGAATGGCACGCTAGACACAGAGTTCCTGTAGAAGTCAATGAGTCGCATCAATGGAGCTTGCGAAGCACCCACGACACAATTGCTATTGCTATGGCTTATCTGGCGGCCTACAACGCCAAGGCTGCGGGCGTGCATTGCTACATTGCACAATATATGCTCAATACCCCCTTAGGGACCTCTCCGAAGATGGATTTGGCCAAGATGCTTGCCAAAATCGAGCTAATAGAGTCACTTCATGATCACCGATTCACTTCGATTAGACAGGTTAGACCAGGGCTCTTCTCTTATCCTCCAGATATGGACATGGGCAAGGGTCAGCTTGCGTCATCAATACACACTGGGATGATGCTCAAACCTCAGATAGTCCATGTTGTTGGATTCTGTGAAGCTGACCATGTGGCTACAGCAGAGGAGGTAATTGAGAGTTGCAAGATTGCGAATCGGGTAATACACAACTGCTTGCTGGGTACTCCTGATCCTCTCCAAGATAGAGATGTAAGAAACAGACAGGAGGAGCTGATTCGAGAGGCCCGGCTTCTTATTCGTGCAATCACTGCCTTGGGTGACAAGGGTTCCCAAGACCCTCTGGCAGACCCAAGTACATATGTTCGAGCCGTCAGGGCTGGAGTTTTGGATGCCCCCCACCTCAGAAACAACCCAATTGCTAGAGGAGAGCTAAGGACTCGCATGATCGGTGGCGCGTGTCTTGCCATAGACCACGACACAAAAGAGCCCATCAGTGAAAAGACGAGACTCGAAAAGCTGGGAATAGGGTTGGCTCCCAAAGTTAAGAGGAGAGTCAATAATTGACTGGAATAGCTGGCATCCGAGAATCAGGAAGAGAAGATGATGTTGGAAGAATGCTCGATAGGATTAGTTGATTACTGTTCAGTGGGTCTTGGGAATCTACCAGAACGAAATAGACGATAGGCTGCTTTATAATCAATTCTGTTTTTTCGTGCCCAATCAGCTAATTTAATGATGGTTCGCCTGCCAATGTATGGTATTGAGTGGGATTAAATGCTTCCACTGTTGAAACCCTTTCAGGATACTACTAATCTCACTTCAAGCTCACATCTAATGATTGCATAGAATACTGATGCTGTTACTGCCGTCGAGAATGCACTGTGCATGCTAGAATCAATCTGATTTGCGTAATCTACACAGCAGCTAAAGGAAATTCTGAATGACTTCCTGTGTGCCCTTCTTCCACTCGATGCATTTCTTTGCGAGTTCTGTAGCAAGACCTGCAGGAGGGGTTTCATCCTTGGGCAGTGGCTCTATGCGTGATAGCCACCCACTCGTGGTGAGTGTGATTGGGTTGAGTTCATCACCTTCAGTCGCCTTGATCATCATCTCTCTGCCATGTGCCAACTGAAAATAGATGCTACTAAGAGTCGCCTTGTTGAGTATCTTGTGGATAATCCGATCCCAGCACGTCTTTGCAATTAGTGCTCTTCGGAGCTTTTTTTGTTCTTCATCTGCAAGACTGAGATACTTATCGCTGGACTTTTTCAGGGCATCCATTGTACTATCCAGATAGGTGCCGAGGGCAGCTTCATCTTCACCCCATCCAGTTATCTCAACAGAACCTTGTGCCTCATCGACCTCGACCTTAGTTTTGATGGGGTTCTGGTCAATCCGCGCAGTGAACATTGCTTCGCCTTTGAATGATCGACTCTCGGCCTCGCTGTGATCAGCCAGCAAAACACCAGACTTTGAAGCTACTGCGTACCATGCAAGTTTGAAAACTGTGGCTGGGTCAATCTTCCTGTATTCGTGTGTGCGTGAAACCTTCACTTTGCCTTCAAGCTCATTCAAGCTCTTGGCCCTCCGTTCAAGCTGTTTGGACTACCGACTGGCCTCCTTATGAAGCTTCACTGTAGCCTGCTCTATGTGTTCTCTCTTCGCTCCAATCGCTGCGTTCATCACGATGTAGTCGTGGGGATAGTTATCAACGGAAGAGCCCTCTTCTCCCTTCTCCACAACACGCGGCCCTGTCACTCTCAAGTTGTAGAGCCGAGCACCTATCTCTCTTGCATTAAGACCATCCAGAGTCATAGCACATGCCACGTGGTTATCGACCTCCAACAGTCTTTGTCCTATTGCGTCTGCAACGGAGCTCAGTTGTTCTCTCAAGTAGGTTAGGTTCTCAATCTGCTCAGCTCGAAGCCGTGTATACTCCTCGTGGCCAGTTAGCAATAATGCAGCAAGGGTCTGAACAACCGGCGCTGCAGTGGCTCTGCCTGCATATGTTTCAGCTATACTATCGATGATCTCCTTGTCTGGTGAAACAATAATGGAGCCTCCGACAGGAGTGAGGAAATTCTTGTCGCTGCTCTGAACCACTGCATCGACTCGTCCCGCATCTATTGCAGACCGAATACTATGCATGATAGTCTCCGATTGAACCCCATAAGCGTTATTGATTACCAAGGGAGTACCACTTTCAGCGCACAGCTTGGCGATGTCTTTCACCGGGTCCGACTCACGAGGGGGAAAGAACGTAGTTGTTGCCAGCACAGCTGTCTCATTTCCCTTTGACAGACGACTCTCAAGCTCTGCAAGATCAACCTGTACTGCATCTCCTTCAAGAATCGTAGAAACGCGAGTTTCCTGTAGACCAGCGAATGAAATCGCCCGACGAGGAGATGTATGATCAATACGCGGATGGAGGACTTCTTTGATACCCAAAGTGCGACGCAATGCTCCAAGTATTAGAGCAATACTCATTCCGGTTGACAAGGGCGTAACTATTCCGGCACGTACGTTCTCAAGGCCTAACCGTCGAATAGCATCAAGGGCAACATGATTTGTCACCTGCTGCATCAGAGAGGCACCTGCAGCCTTTGGTTGCGGCTCCGTAAGGTGGCCGCTTCGGCCAATTCCGTGGTTGAAACCAGCGGATAGACGATCAAGAAGAGGCGCGATAGTTCTGCCCTCTCGTTCACCAACCCGGGCGGCCGCGGGGTCCTTGTCAGTGTCCATTGAAGACAGGAGTGTAAGCATCATCTCCACCTGACGTTCCGTAAGAGGCCTGTCAGGGAATCTCTGTCTGTTTAGAGTGTCCTTCACTGGAGCCAATAATGCGTCAATCGTGATGCGACCCCGACGGGCCATATTTTCGGGTATAAGGTCAGTCAACCGTTTTCCGATATCATTGTCCAAATCGATATACCTCCTCTTTGCCCAGCCGCGCATAGATGACATCTTCACCTTCTTCTACTGGGTTAACAAATGTAGCTGATACTACTCCACGCGTACCAAAAGGCTGTTCAACTACTCCTTTCACACCATTTCGTGTCTTAATAGAAACACCCTTGAGTGAGTCCGCAATCTCCTTCCTAGAGGCAAGCCCTTCAACCAGCACGTCGGCCTCCCGGATTCGGGACACCCTGCCAACCCGGACCTCCCTCTTAAACAAGCGAATTTTCGCAGGAATTTCCATAACTTCACCCGCACCGATTATCCGCATGGTTGTAGGAGGTAGATCAGTGCGCATTAGGAGAAGCCGGAGTCCAAGTTCTATGCCAATTCTCCTCTTGAACAATATGGCTGCATCAAACTCATCAGTTCCAATGTCTGAAACGGCGATGCGGATATCATTCTCGGTTTCAAATGGAATAATCTCTGAAATTGTATTCGGCATACCCACTGTTGCGTTAAGCACCATTCTGCTTGTCACTTTGCCACGATACAGAGGGTTGACACGAATACGGGCAATGACTCCAGTTGTCTTCGTCATGGAGTCCGGAGCACACACATAATCACCGCGACTAATCGTCTTGTCATCCAAGTCCGGGATATTGGCGCCCACTCTATCGCCTGCCTTCGCAGTTCTACGCTCATCGCCGTATGTTTGCAGGGATCTGATTTTAGCCATTGGACCTTGAGGCATCACCTGTATAGTGTCTCCAACAGAAACCTGACCGCGTAGAATCGTGCCGGTAACAACCGTGCCATGACCCTTGATTGGAAACGCATGGTCTATCGGCATTAGTAAGGAACCTTCCACATCACGCTTTCGAGGTTCTAGTATTGCGGCCAGTGCATCCTTGATCTGCTCAATGCCTTGGCCAGTAGTGGCAGAAATCGGGATGAAGTAGTCAGTCAATACTCCTGAATCGCTCAATACGCTCTTTGTCCTCTCAATGACCTTGGCGAGCACTTTAGCATCGACCAAGTCGACCTTGGTTATCGCAACAATTACAGTGCCAATTCCCATGGACTGGAGAACCACAATGTGTTCTCCTGTTTGAACCATGGGTCCTTCGTTGGCAGCGACTGTCAGGATGGCAGCGTCAATTATGTTCGTCCCAGATACAACGCTCCTGATGAGGTCAGCATGGCCGGGAGCGTCAACGAGCGTAACAAGATACTTGTCCAACACGAACATTGAGAAGCCGAGATCTATTGTAATGCCTCGACTCTTGGCCTGTGGATGACTGTCTAATCCCGCTGTTGAAACTCTTTCACTCAGAACCCTAGCTAGCTCAGTCTTGCCATGGTCGATGTGACCAAGCAGGCCCACATGAACAGGAATCAGCTGCTCCATTTCGTATCATCCAGGCAATGTGCATGAGCGGTGTTAAAACCTTAGTCATGACTATTCAGCTTAGAGTAGTTTATTGGGAGGCCCGCATAACAACTGGGTATGGTATCACGGTCTCTAGAGAAGCTGATGTTGATTGCTATCGGTCTCACGACAGTTGTGCTTGTTGGAATCCCAATTCTGCTATTCGCGGTCGACACGTTGGGAAACGCCACCCAGCTCGAGTTGGCACGGAATTTCTCTGAACGAGTTCATAATGGGACCCAGCTTGTGGATACGGGAGCAAACAATACCATCATTGAGATCAATGTTCCCACCGGTGTGAGTGTTTCTGCAGAGGGGTCAACTTTAACTATATCATTTCAAAGATCAGGGGGACCGATTACTACGTGGGAAGAGGACTACGGCCATACGATTTCCCTACAAGCTCCCAATGGACCAGGACCACACCTGATGCACATTGCAATGGTTGCGGGCATCATCGAGTTGACCTTTACCGAGTTGTAGGAGTCACCTCACTGAACAAAGGCCCCCGGCTCAACGCAATGTTTTTAATGTTGGTCAAGGTCTTCGCGGCCACGACGCCAAGGGCAAGGATTGAATTCTATGGCAGAGGATGTCAAAAGGCCTGAAGACGCAAATGAAGTAGAAGAAGAGGCCGAACCAGAAGACATCGCTATTGATGAAGAGAAGAGCGAAACTCCTTCGAGATTCAAAAGGCCAACTCTGTCGAATCCGCTTGGACTGATATTCAACCTGAGAATGCTGCGCCGAGTAGTTCAGATACTGTTCTTTGTTGCCATCAATGGCTACATCTTCGCTGCTTGGTGGGGTTTAGACTGGCTTACCGATTTCTGGACATCTGTGGCGGAATACCTTCCAACATTACCAATCATCGCACCTCTGGAAGCGCCTTTTGCGGTGATGGCTGGATCCTTCGACACGATGCTAAGGGAGTTCACTAGTGCATCATTCCCATTCTTCACGCTAGGTGCGATGCTCATTATCCTAGTGATTCTGGGCAGGTCTGCCTGCGGATGGATTTGTCCCATTGGCACAATCCAAGATTTCGCTACCCTTCCAAACAGAAGCAAGATTCGTCCCGCTCCTGGAACAGAAAACGAACTGCGCAAGTTGAAGGCGTATGTCTTCTTCTTCGTGGTGTTTCTAGCTTTGTGGGTGGGTGTAAGTCGTGTGTTGGGCACAGCAGATGCACTCATTGAATTACTGGGTCCTCTTGCCGTGGCGCCCTTTGATTTCTTTAACCCAGCATACATCATCTTTGTACTTGCTGCGGAGCAGGTCTGGCCTACAGGATTTGACTCCTTGTGGATTCTACAAACTTGGGGTGTTGTATTCTGGTTACAACTCATATTCGCAGTTCTTGTTGCGATTGTGGCAATCTGGTTCCCAAGATGGTTCTGCAGATGGCTCTGCCCGGCAGGTTGGTTCTATGGTATATTCTCACGAGACGCATTGATAGGAATCGGTAGGAATCCTGCTTTATGCACACCCGACACCTGCAATGTGTGTGAAGTTGTTTGCCCGATGAATATCCGAATACGGAAGTTCCCATATCAGCACATGCATTCTGCAGACTGCATAATGTGTCTTGAGTGCAAGAGCCACTGTCCGAACAATGCCATCGTATTCAGATTTGCATAGTTATCCCTAGGAACTTTTCCTGAATGCTTTGTCAACGGCAGTTTGAGCTCCCTCAAACATCTTCATGAGCTTCAACCCGTGTTCGGTGACTCTGGCGCCCCCACCGCCAACGTTGCCGCCCTTGTAAGTTTCAAGCAATTTGACACCAAGTATGATTTCAATTTTCTTGATCACACCCCACGCATATCGATAGGACATGCTCAAAGCCTTAGCACCCTCAGTGATTGTTCCCGTTTCGTGGATACTCTTCAAGATGTTATAGGCTCCCAGTCCAAACACATACTGACCATCCTGTTCAAGCCACAGCTTGTAGTTTGGCTTTAGGTTCTCAACCCTGCCAGTATTATTGTTCACCCAGCCTATCCTCCCATCTCAAGGATTTCCAAGGGTGCAGTGAAATCGAGAGGGGCTATTTGCTTTAATGCCCCCAACGCATGCGTTCAGCCTTGGTATCCTTCTTGAAAGCTTTCTTGACTATCTTCCAGTGGTCCTGACACAGGTAAGTCTTCCGGGACCGCGTGTCTTTCATTTTTAGACCCGTGCTTGCGACGCTCTCAGCAATCCGAGTAGTAGCGAATGACTTCTTTGAATCCTTATTGCATCCCACTATGCTACAGGTCTTCTTACTAGATTTCTCCAAGGCTGACACTTCAATTCATGAACCAGTCTGGCTCCATTATAACTATGATGGCAACGTAGTCAACACGCTAACCACGAGGAGTAAGAATAGGTCCTTTTGAGAAGTCGAACACAATCACTTCCTCCGAACCCCTTCTCAATCTCAAAGATGTTGAGTTATCCACAACACCAACCTCAGTCATCGTCATCCCGTGATCTTCTGCGACTTTCCTCACAGCACTGAGGTTGTGTTGCGAAACTGATACGAGAAAGCCAAGTGAGATGTACATCCGCAGCCAATCCTTGAGCGGAATTGACTGAGGTCGCGAGGTTTCTACAGCGTCTATATCGATCATTCCACCCTTTCCAGAATACTCAACAAGCATACCGGCAGTCCCGACAAGTCCAGCGACGGAAACATCCTTCGACGCATTGAGAAGCTGTTTACGAGCTAAATCATTCATCACCGATAGTCGCTCTACAACAACTGAAGACTCACAACCAGTGACCGAATCCCAACCCAATTCATATGCACAGCCTCTATTGCCGACCCGGTCAAAGAGGAGAACAAGTGCATCGTCGGGAAGTGCACCTCCAGCCGTGAGTAGTTCCTCCTTCAGAACGCTCCCGGTAGAGGACCCAACCACATAGGTTGACGTTGAAGCAGGATTCGTATGCCCTCTTACTATCGGGACTCTGAATGTGTGCGAGGCATCTATCAAGCCTTGGAGCATCATTTCACCAATGTGAGGATCAGAGTATGAGAGGGCAACAGCAAAGGAGTTCGGGACCCCACCTGCTGCGTAGATGTCCATGACATTTGCCAGCACGACGTTGAACCCAGCCGCTTGAGGTGTGTTTAGACAGAGATCTTCAACGATTGCATCTGTTGTTAGAAGAATGAAGTCATCACAATCGGTCCCAATGGCAGCGGAGTCCTCGCCCAGAGAGTGAGAAGCATCGCCGCCGAATGAATCCCGCCTGAGCTTGCTGATGATACTGGGGAGCACGAACTTTCGTGATATCCCTTCGAAGTCAAGTAGGAAGCGAACGAGTTCTTCAAGATTCATCAACGAAAACAACTCTACTGGTCGCCTGGGTGACAACTAGGGTGGACCCAAGAAGCCTAGCGCAAAAGCAGCTTGTTCCAAAAGAATTCCGATTCCTAAGAGCGACATGCCAATCATGAAGTAGATTAGCGCTCTCATTTCGGGTCTGATTTCTTCGAACATTTCTGTGCACCTTTCCTGACAGTGCTGACCCTCTCGTGCCACTTATAGACATTGCGGGGTATGCAACAGCTACGAATAACTTGTACAATCCTTTGGACACTTTGTAGGTGCTAACAACATACTGCTCAGGATTGAGTAGTGTGGACGTTCCATGCTGATTGCTAGGGCGTGCATGGAATTTGGTCGCCGCCAGTTGGACGGAGACAGAAAACGCCTTTGGAGAGGACGTAAGACTTGTCGCAGGTTCAGTAGGACCTGCAGAGCAGACCTCAATGAATCAGGAACCGAACATCAGTCAAGGACATTGATGTCCAAGATTGTACAAGTTTCGGACAACGGCAGACCTGAGAGTAGAGTGTTATGTATTGCCCGCGCCACGAGTCTTCTTGAACATCTTGTAAGATTTCTCGTCTAGCACGCTCTCAGGGTCCAGTGGCTTTTCATAATGGCCAGGCTCCGCTTTAGCGGCTTCTTTCTTCGCCCGTCCACACTTGCCATTTTTCGACATCTTGTGTTCTGCACATACGCCAAACTTGCACCAAGGTCCATCACATTCATCGTTTACCCATGTACACCACACTACTTTTCGGCCCTCCTTCTTCGATGTTTCCATTGCTGGAGGGTCCCGGCTGCATCTAAAACTCTCGCAGTAGGGTGAGCAATCCGGAAGAATATCTTGTGCCATATGAATCACCTAATTACATTTTCTCTGAGATTCTTATTATTCCGTCCAGTATCTCTAAACCACCCTCAAGAATCCCAAGGGATCTATCAACCTTTGACCTAGATTCTCTGTAGATACGGTCAGAGAGGTCCCCAATCTTATGTTTCGCATCCAGTCGATTGCCGTCACGCAGGAGTTCCTTCTGCGCCTTTGCCATTCGCTTGATCCAACCGCGTGCCTCTTTCTTTGTGGGACCGAACTCCTTCTTCAAAACCTTGATCTTCTTGGTGATGCGTTCGCCCTGTTCTTGGTAGACTTCCTTGTCCACAGAAGATCGCATCTCTTTGAGCTTTGATATTTTAGACTCTAGACTGTCTAGTTCCTCAATGATCTGCTCAATCCTCAGATTCCACCTGACTTCCAATAGTGCGCTCCTGCGCTTCTTCGCTCTTTCAAGGGTTTCGCGCAAGTGTTCCGCTCTGGCGGCGAGAGCGACCTTATCTGCATGTTCCAGACGTAGCGCTTGTCTTGTCGCCTGAACCTCCCCTATTAGATTATCCAACTCGACATCCAATACGGAAATCTCAGCCCGAGCTAGAAGACTGCACAATGCTTTCTCGTCCATCCCCTTGACTATGACACCAAACTTAGGCAGCCTAAGAGGTTCATCGGAGATGGGAACAACCAAAGGGGGAGCATCTTCTTCATCATCGAAATCAATCAAGTCTGAATGCTCATGAAGTGGCTTGCCACATGATTTGCAGAATCTGCCTTCAGGCACTTCTTCGCCGCAAGAAGAACATCCAACAAGTTTGTCTGACATTTGACTTGACCGTCCTTGTCCGGAAATTGGGACTAAGAGCATAGAGCTCAGTTCGGATGCAGAAACCTCTATGTCATGTGAGGGTTCCTAGTCGTCCTGCTGCTGCGTCAAGCTTGCCCTTTGATGAAACCAATGACTCAACACCGTAGCTGGATAACACCTTTAGCTCCTCGACTAAAAGGGCGATAGCTTTGATTGGCGGTATTTCTTGCTGATCAAGAGTGCCATCTGGAAAAGTAAGCGACGCTTCAACCCACTTCTCCATGGTGTCGTCAAGGGGATAAAGTACATACATGTAATCATCGTTGCTGCAGATGAAGGAGGGTGTATTCTCCCACGCCTGAGCTAAAAGCAAGCCAAAGGCTTTCGCGTTTTCAGCTTTGTCTGCCATCAGGATTCTCCCTCGCGGGTCAGATGACATTGTGTCAGACTATGCTTATTTGTGTTCCTCATTTGGACAGGAAGGTATGAGGAACGAGGGGTGGGCATGAGTGCTCAAGTATACTCACGGACGGTGCCAAACGAAGGAGTAGTAGGCGATTGTTGAATTCTCTTTGATTGTTGCGATTATGAATTTCTTCTTGACGCTTGTTGCTAGCCGCCCAGCCCTGACAATGTCAAGAGGAATCAATCCTTTGCTGCTCGAAACCACGTGAACCATAAAGGGAGCGTGATCCTTTCCAGGGCCCTTCCTATAGATAGCAAAATCAGTACCAAACTTCAAACCAGGGCGTATGATATAGCCTTGTTCACGAAGGTGAGTGTACACTAGGAAACGATCAAGAAAATCGTTAGCAAAGGTGCTTCCAATCTCAACAATCTCATCCGTTGTCAGTGGTCGCTTCTTGTTTGCAGCGTTGACTCTAAGAATACCGATTTTGGTCAGGTATGCCGCTTCTAGAAGTGACAGCTCGAGGGGTGTTTCAAACTCCGCACTCTTTGGCTTCCGTATTCCTACTGGCTGCCCGAAATAGCCCATACCATACAGTTGCATTCCATGCTTAGAATCCCAAACAATAGCCCTATCGCTGACTAAGTCAGCCACGGCAATCTCATCGAGCTTCTTAGACAAACAAGGCACCGGCCAGATTATGTATGCAGATTTAGTGACAACGAACGGATTGTGATTGCCGCATCTTCGCTGAGGTTAGCAATCTCCTCCATCACATTCACAAAGTCTCTCAGTCGGAGGATCTTTGCCAGACCGATTTCGGAGGTGTAGAGTGGTTGAAGTATGTCTCTTTGCAGGATGTCAATCTGTTTTTCAATCCTACAAATTTCGTCCGCTTTCTTCATAGAGGTTTCCATGTTGATCGAGAGGAATCTGACTGCCTCCCTCTGCTCAGTAACTATCGATAAGACTAGGGCACCAAGTTCCTGCAGCTTCTTCTTCAGTACACCTTTGGGAACCCAGCTGTCCATAACGGCCGCGAGATGATAGCAGGCTATTTCAGCCCCGTCCACAAGCTTATCGTTGTAATGTACAAGACGTAGTAGATCCTCTCGTTGCATCAGAGAGTTGGCATCGGCAAGTTTCTTCATCAAGATACGCTTGAGTTCATCGCCCTTCTCTTCCAGAGAGGTTACCTTAGCCAAGTCCTTCTTGCTCACCGTTTTGTGTTCATCAAGCCAATCAGTGAGTATGTTTGCAGCTATCTTGTTTGCTGATAACACCACACGGAAGTGTTCCTCTAGCATCTGTGTAACGTTTGCCAGTTCTTGTGTCAGAAACCTTCCATTATCGAGAACCATCTTGTGTACTACGCTCCAAGAAGCAGGGGCATTGGGGCGAGCTTTTAAATCTTCGGTACTTCAGAAGCAGTGAGAGAGCCATCAAATGGAACTGTGGCAAGTAATAGTAGCTCTGATTCAAGGCCTTGTGGAGTGGCTGCCAATCAGTAGCGAAGGGCAGGCAGTGCTCTTTGTCTACAGCATGGGCGCAGTACCAAGCGAAAGCCTCCTCACACTCGTGATTTGGTTGCACGTCGGAACTACTTTGGCAGTGATTGCTCGCTATCCGCGAGATATCGTGGGATTGCTGACTATGAAAGATAAGCTGCTGTTCAGACGCCTTCTCATCGCTACGGTGGGCACAGCGGTGACTGCGGTTCCGTTGTACTTTGTGCTCAAGGGCAGTTTCTCCGCAATCAATGGTGAAATGTTGAATATTGTGATTGGCGTCTTTCTAGTAATCACAGCAATTATCCTGTACATGCCTACCAGAAGAGATAGCGCATCGGAAGAAGTAGGCCGCGAAATCGATGACAAGGAAGCGTTGATTTCTGGATTGCTCCAAGGTTTCGCAGTACTGCCCGGACTGAGTAGGTCAGGAGTGACTGTTTCATCCCTGCTCATGCAGCGTGTTGACAAGGAGGCAGCGATGAAGTTCAGTTTCCTTATGAGCGTCCCCGCTGTTATGGGTATCTTTGTGCTGGATGTAGTGATAGGCGGATCGCCATTGCCTGTGAGTATCACAGACCTGTTTCTTATTGAAGTGATTGTATTTGTAACCGGTCTTCTATCGATGGAGTTCCTTCTGCGCCTTGCGGGTCGAGTCAGATTCTGGATGCTCTGTTTGGTTCTGGGCGTAGTCGCAATTCTGTTCGGGATTCCAACGCTGTTCAGCTAGTTTGCTGCGCCCGCTTCTGCAGTATGATTGCAATTGGGGAATTTGCCTTTCTCCATTCTGCAAGCTTGCCCTCATAGTTCAGAGGAATCGGATTGCGTCCGTGATTGCCTATTATCATGAACAGCGTATCCTCCCTTGCTTGACGATACAGGACCTTGATCCAGTTGTCTGTGCGTCGCACTATCTTCTCGAGTAATGTCTTTGGGGGCGTTCGATGCCCATACTGAGCATAGAGGCTCTCAAAGTCCAAGAAGTGCATGAATAGCAATTCGCTGCGGAATACCTTCTTTGTCGACTCAACATAGGTTGCCATGTCGTCACGCGGATTTACGGAGTATGTGGAATCAAAACCAAAAGTGCTCATGTCGTCTTCGCGGCAGATAACATGAGTAAATTTACCATGACTCTTCACGTATTGCATCAGGTGGAATTGCTGGTCGAGGGGGCCTCGGAGTATTGAGTTGATTAGGGATACTGCGTAGGGATCGTCTGTTTCAATAAGCGCAAGTACTTCCAGGTTCTTGATCAGTGCCTCGGGTTTGTAGACAACCGCCTCGAACAGACCGAAGTTGTCAATCATCACGATGACGATAGATTTGGGGTTGAATAGTTTCACAATCTCCTCATTGGCAGGGGGCATGCCTGGAGGAACGTCAAGACGAAGTAGCCGCAGAATCGTGGATGGGAATTGCATAGCAGTGGTTCGAACTTGTGGAAACGAGATTGTGAGAGCCTCCAGTGTGTTCCGGTCATATCATTGATAGAGTTATCGTTGCTGCTGTAATTCGGAACCCATTCCAAAAGCCTCATTATGTATTGTGGTGCGAAACATCACGAGTCGAAGTCCATGGGTATCAAGGATATAGTCTACAACGGTAATATCAAGTTCATACTCTCTGGCGGGAAGGGTGGCGTTGGAAAAACCAGCTGCGCCGGTGCAATGGCAATTCTATCAGCCAAGCACGGCTACAGAACTCTAGTTCTATCAACTGACCCAGCCCACAGTCTTAGTGATAGTTTTGACCAGAACCTTAGTGGCGGCAATGAAATATCAATAGAAGGTGTGGATAATCTCTGGGGGCTGGAGATTAATACTAAGAAGGGAATGGCTGATTTCCAGAATGCAATGGGATCAGGTGGGATGGGTTCCGAAGGAGCGATGGCCGCACAATTAATGGGTGATATGGGCGGAATGTCCCCACCTGGCTCTGACGAAGCCATGGCTTTTGGGAAAATGCTAGAATACCTAGAAGACAGTTCCTACGACCGGGTCATATTCGACACTGCCCCCACCGGGCATACTCTGAAGCTGCTAGAGCTGCCAGACCTTCTTGATAGCTGGATGGGAAAGCTACTCACAATGAGACAAAGAATGAGCTCAATGATGGCGGGTCTCAAGGGCATGTTCGGAGGAGCTGAACAAGAAGATAATTCTTGGCAGATGATGCAGCTGATGAAGGACAAGATACAATCTGCACGAATTCAGCTGTCCGATCCTGAGCTAACGCAGTTTGTGGTAATCCTAATACCTGAGGCGATGGCGGTCTTTGAAACCCAACGGCTTATGCATAGCTTGGATAAATGGAAGATACCTGTTAGCAATATGGTGGTGAATCATCTTGTGCCACCAAATCCAACGTGCAAGTTTTGCGATACACGACGGCAAATGCAGCAGACAAACCTCAAGGATATCAGAGACCTGTACTCCGACCTGAGCTTGACGGTGGTTCCGCTCTTTGAGGGGGAGATAAGAGGGATTGAGGGTCTAGAAAAGCTAGGGAACATTCTCATAAGTGAAACGGAGGAGTAAGTATTGAGATACGCTCTAAAGAGAAAGATTGTGTCTGCCCTGTTTGTGCTGTTATTCTTGGCTTCGATCCTAGTAGCTGCGTTCCTAGTGTACAAGCCATAGAACATTGTGAAACAAAAAAAGGGGAACGAATTAAACGCCCTTAACTCGCTTAACAACAGGAGGGCGAACCTTGTACAGAATTCGTCCACCACAGTAGGGGCACTTCACGCCGGGCAATGTCTTCAGTCCTTCAGGCGTAACCTCATGCTTACAGGAAAAGCAAGTGTAGACCATACTAGAGCACCAGCCGGGGTCACTTGAAGTTGACAATAAGAAGTTTTGCCTTAGACAACGGGCAAGCCGCCGCCCTAAACGACTACTCCGCCAAGCAGACCGGCACTCAACACCTCTATCACTTTGACATCTACAATGACTCCAGCAGAATATCCACCGTGAACTGTCATGAGTGGCCCATCGCCCAGAGGGTAGACCATAGTATAACCGTGTTGGCTCCATGACGGTTCGGCAGCAATCCCCCGGATCACTCTACCAACATAGGTTTCCTTCTTGCGACGATTGATGTGGTTTGCTACATTTCGTAGTCGCTCGCCTCCAGGGTCACGCATGTTAGGTTCTTGGAACTCTTCAAAAGCTGACCCCGGAAGGGCGCGGAACCCATACATTATGATTCGAGCGGCACCTGCCTCGTCTAATTGATGCATTAGTTTAACAGACTCTTCCACAGTGGTCAAGCTCTCGCCAGGAAGGCCATAGATGAAGTAAACGTAGGGAAGCATTCCATATGTTTTTGCGATTCCAACAGCTCTCACAACATCTTGAGGACTACCACACTTGCCGATTTGGCGCATATGTTGTTCGGAGCCAGTTTCAATGCCAATATTGGGTGCTGTGCCACCGAGGTGCTTTGCGAAAACGTCTGCTACTTTATCTGTAAACAAACAAGCCTTTAGATTCTCGATGGATAGATGAGCTGTTCCCTCGGAAAATTGAGGAAGTGATTTGAGTTCCTCTAGCAGCTTGGTTAATGCTTTGAGATTAGCGGGAGGGTGGCATGGATCAGTGAGTGGTTCGCTCCCCCGCATGTAGTCTAGGAAGCCAGGAGCCTCCAGTACGACTCTGTGAACTCCCAAGTCTAGGAGATCTCTTACTTCGTTGACAATGGACTGCTGAGACCGACTTCTTGGAGAACCCCACACGGCAGGTACGCTGCAGAAACCACAACCAGGGGGAATGTTCTCAGGACAATCTAATCGTTCATGCGGGTCAGCGGAGTCACAGTTCTTGCAGTCGGAACACTTTCGACCGTCCGGCAGTGTGAGAGTTGTTCGCCTGAAGTTCGAACATCCGCGAATTGCTTCTACGTAGACCCTGCTGGCTTGGTAAGCGGGGTAGTCTACAATCCTAACTCGAGACGGTTGATACCGTGTGGAGATATCAGCGGCGGAAAGAAGCTTACGGGGTTCTGTAACAACTGAAGAAGCGCCATTCATGTAACCAATCCCAGCTATCGGAGCTAGGTCAATGTTTTCTTCAAGAAAACCAGCGAGAAGCAGCTCGTCAAGGGTTGCTTCGCCCTCTCCTATCACGAGTACATCAGGCCGGATCTCCTTTAGAATATCATGAGGCCTTGATGCAATTGGTCCCCCGACGATGATTCTCCCATTGGGGTGTGCCCAACGCCACTGTGCGGTAATGTTCCGAGTAGATAACAAGTCCATCGTCATCGCGCTAATAGCTAGATGTTCAAACCCACGAGTCCGGCCTTTTGCAAATAGAATAGTCTCAGCTCTCTTGATTCTGCAGGGAATTGCATGATTCTCCATTACACCAGCTACTGTGCGCGGGCCACACCCGATTGAGTCGCGCGAACTTCCACGACGACCGGACCCAACACTCAATGCATCAACTATCAAGACTTGCCCAGACATGAGTACGAAAGCATTGTGACTGTGTTCTTTACTCTTTTCCACTTAGTAAAAACGGCTCATGATTCATATATCCGAAAGCACTTATATGTCAGATTTGCCCTATCGAGCTCTGCGTAAAGCTACAGCAATGAATTAGGAGTAACTGATTTAGTGAGCGACGAAGGAGGCATTTGTCCGAACTGTGGACTTCCCACCGACTTGTGTGTTTGTGAAACGATAGCGCAGGAAGAAACAAGAATCACTGTGACTATCGAGCGTCGAAAGTGGGGAAGACTTACCACTGTAGTATCTGGCTTTGATAAGACCATAGACATTAGTGACATGGCGACCAAACTGAAGAGTAAACTGGCGTGCGGAGGAGCTGCCAAGCGGGGTCATGTCGAACTTCAGGGTGACCATCGGGTAGTCATAACTGGAGTGTTGGGAAAGCTTGGCTTCCCCGAAGAGATGATTGTTGTCGATTGGACTTATCAGAGGCGTGGTCGAAGATAAGCCCTATAGCGACTAGTGATCGCTTGTAGGTCAAGAGTAAGATGTGATCTCGATCAGGAAGATTCATCCTATCTTGTATGAGCGCAATCACACAGAGTTGAGAGTGTCAATTTTTAGCTTCGCTACAATCTCCTTGTATCTATTGCGAACCGTAACCTCTGTGACACGAGCAACCTCAGCGATCTCACGCTGTGTTCGACGATCGTCAAGCATAATTGATGCAATGTAGATTGCAGCTGCCGCCAGACCCAGCGGGTCACGTCCAATCGTGAGACCTATGGCTCGGCTTTGATTAAGAATCTCGACAGTTCTCAATTGAACAGGGCTTGAGAGCCTTAGCTCCGAAGCGAAGCGAGATATATAGTGTACAGGACTGCTCAGTGGGATTCTCAGATTCAAACTCCGAAGAAGCAACCGGTAGCATTGACCAAGCTTCTTCTTGTTAACACGGGATGCATCCGCGACTTCATCCAATGGACGAGGTTTAATCCGAATCCTGCATGCTGCATAAAGACAAGCTGCTACCATAGCCTCAATCGATCTGCCGCGTACCAGTTTCTTGACGATTGACTTGCGATAAAGGAGCGCTGCAAGTTCTCTGATTGGTTTCGGAAGCCCAAGCTGGGATGATAGTCGTTCCAGCTCCGACATAGCCTGCGCAAGATTGCGGTCCATCGAACTGTGAACACGGGACCGAATCTGCCACTTCCTGAGGCGGTATATCTCGGACCTTCGTGAAGGGGTAAGCTTGCGTCCAGAAATGTCTCTATCCCGCCAGTCAATGACTGTGGATAGTCCTTTGTCATGGATGGTATATCTCATAGGGGCACCAACACGACTACGCGCATCACCTTCCTCAGAGCTGAAAGCCCTCCATTCGGCGCCCGTATCGATACGATGATCTGAGAGGACCAGACCGCATCCTCCACAGACGGATTCCCCTCTCGCAATATCCTCAACGACTGAGCCGGCCCCGCACTCAGGACATGCATGACTCTCACCATCACTGCGTGTTGATTTGCCATTGCCTGAGATGGCTCCACGCGAGTTCTCCAATTTAACGCCTCCACTGAATTAGCGAGGGGGAAAAGACGTGCCAGATATCACTGGACATGTTTGTGTTGTCGCGACAGTCTCCCTGACCCAAAGTACACATATCTAAACGGTCTTTTAATGTTTTAGCCCGGCACGGAGTTCACACCTTTTAGACACTAAAGCGCCCAAAAGGTGTATCATGACGCAAGAAACACTAGGTCGTCCGCTCGTGTCCATTTTCTGTGACTATCACCGTGTGTTCATGCTGGGAAACTAGCTCGCCCTTCTCCTCAGTAAGTATGTGGTGCGGTATAAGGGCACTCTTTTGCGTAAGCTCTCGAATGGCCATTTTGAGCGTAGCATGTTTCATCTTCTCAGCTAGCCAGCGTTCAGCAAATGGAAACTCCTTGTACTCCCGTCTGGCAATTGAGAGAAACTGTTTCGTTCCCCTAAATCGAACAGGGACTCTGATCGGCAACAGCTGATAGATGAGAGGGTTGGGAAGATCAGTTACATTACCCGAACCCGTACTAGCGAAGGTTTCAATGGCGTAGATCTCACCTTCTTCCACCTTCACTTCGGACTTGCCCGAAACACATGGCACCTGTTTCTCTGAATGTAGCTCGTACTCCTGCAGCTGATGACCGCTTAGCTGCTTTATGGGCTCAAATCCAGCGCTCTTGATTGTGTCTTCGATGAGGGCACCGATGGTGTTCAGTTTGGCCCCCGGCCGCATCATCCTGATGGCAACATTCGTGGCATCCACGGAAGCCTTCACCAAGCTCTCATGCTCGGGATTTAACGCGATGGTGAATGCAGTATCTGAAATGCAACCGTCTATGTGGGCTCCACAGTCAACTGTCACAAGGTCACCATCCTCAATCACCGTTTCGTCATTTAGGGGAGACGTGTAATGTGCAGCGATACTGTTGAGTGATACATTGCACGGAAAGGCAATGCCGGATGCATTCTCTAAGATGTATTTCTCGACGGATTCAACTATGTCAATTAATTTGGTCCCTGGCTTCACCATGGGACGAGCGATGTCGAGCGCTGCTTTGGCTATGACTCCTGCCTGTCGCCATTTCGCCCATTCATCTTCAGTTTCATCGCCATCCTTCTTTGCATCTAGCTTTTCATCTGACACCTTATTCACCATGCCTGACTACAGTTTGAGGAAAAAGCGAGGGGCATAAAAAATTGCTGGAACATCGATTCTACAGTATTTGCTCGATGCGCCTAGCTATTCTGGTCATCATGAAAAACATGTATCCTATGTTGGCCCGCTTGTTAGTCAGAACCGCAAGTATGGCATTCTCACCAGCATCGCAAATGATAATGTACCCACTATCACCTTCAACGAGCATCCTGATGAATGGACCGCGCTTCAGCTGTTTGAAGACTTTCCTGGTTTCCATCTGGATCTGCATGGACCGCCCAGCTATGATATCCTCATCAGGAACAACACCAGAGTCTACGCTTTCAGGAAAGTAAGAACAGATTGTGAGACCCTGCGCCCTTGAAATGATGATGCTTGCTTGCACGTTGTCTTGAGATGCACGACTGAGGTCTAGCAGCATTGCTTTCAACAACTCAGTCTTGCTGGACAACGATATTCATCCTCCGTGGACACGCTTCGGTTCCTGAAACCATGACAACTATTTAAACATGACCAGCACAAATATCTCGCGCTGCATCCTAGACCCGCTTTGCGCCAGCCTTTTTCAGTGCTTTCACGATATCCTTGAGCCCTGCACCCTTGTCTTCCAAGACATTCTTTTCGAGATAGGTGCCCTGAACGACAATCGACGCACCGGCATTGACGGCATTAGTAACAGACTTGGAATCATTGAAGCCCCCGCCAACAATCAGAGGAATGTCCACATACTGAGAAACAGTGGTGATCATCTCTGGGGGAACTCCATTACCCTCGGCGCCGCTGCCAGCTTCAAGATACACTAACTTGAAACCGAGAAGCTCAGCTGCCAGTGCATACATCAGGGCAATCTTTGGTTTCTCCCGCGGAAACACCTTGGCATCTCCAACCCATGCAGCAGTCTTCCCTGGTGCTACCAAGAGATAAGCCATTGGTATCGCTTCAATCCCGATGATTCTTACATTGGCTGCGGCCAATGCTTGTGCCCCGATGATCCAGTACGGGTTGGTGCTATTCAGAAGGCTCATGAAGAACATTGCATCAGCGTGCTTGGATACGCCCGTAAGGTTACCTGGGAAGAGTATCGCGGGTATTTCCACAGCCTCCGTGATTGCCTTCACGGATTCGTCGATGATGCCGAATGCAGTGCTGCCTCCTATCATGATAGCGTCCGAACCAGCCGCCTCAGCAAGCTTTGCCAGTTCTACGACTCTTTCGGTTGTCATCTTGAGAGGATCAGGATCCAGCAAGGACATGTGCAAGGCACCCTCTCGCTCGAGTTTGTCTGTGATATAGCTCCAGACCTTACCAGTCATTTCGATTCCTCCAAGAGGCAAGCGGTTGGCGTCGAGCCTTACTTTTTATCGTTTTGGTGAATAAGACCGACTATTTCGGGACCACATAATTTCAGAGCTGGTCATGCTTTCTTAGTTTGGGCATGAACCGTCCAGTTTTCATCATGTAGTTCCGGTAGTCATTGCCGAAGTGGGAAATTGGGAGCGACGAAATTCTTACAAATCTCTAGTAATTTGAAACACAGAGATGTAAGAGATATGTAAGGTTCTCACAGTATATGGGAGCCATCCACATGTGCCTGCATTGGGGGAATCAGTCTGAAAGCCTCTCCGTGTAGCGTTTCGAACAGACAGGTCCCAGATTGTGTGGGCCTTATCAGTACTGGAGAGCCATTACATACTATGAGAGGACTAGGCAAGTGGGCTAATGCTGTCTTGCGCAGTACACGCTCACTCCCGAAAACCCGAGGGAAGGTCTCTTCTCGAGGGAGGTCCTTACTCTCCATGAAGAGTGGTGTATCGCACTCTGGAGAGTCCGCGGCTGTTCACCATGCTCAGACGAGCTTTTCCAGTTTCAGTGATGAATCTGGGATGGGTGATAATGACCCCGCCGTGGCAAGAACTGTGAAGACCCTCTCTGTCGCTGGAAGTGATACACCATCAGTAAGACAGGAGAAGGAAGCCAGGTCTGTGGGAGGGATCCCATCTCGATGATGACAGACAAAGCCTCTGCTGACTCCAGGCTCCGACGGAGAATGGAAGATGGCGACATCTGGCAGGGGAAGGGTGGAACACAGGAGTTTCTTACAGTTGAGTGTCACTCACATGAAATGTAAGAAATGGGTTATACCAACAAGAAGCATGACGATTAACACAGAGGTCATCATGAGCACGAGTCCGATGAAAGATAGAGCATAAGACAGGTAGGATGGATGACGGATCCGAAAATAGGGCCCTTTCATGATAAGCTTGTGCGTTTCAGCCATTGCCCATGAAGATGCGTGTGACTGTCGAACCTTTCTTGACCAACCGTGAAGTGTCACACCCCCACCCAGAATCACTAATCCTCCTGACCAGAGAAGAACCGGACTATCAGCAATAGGGAATACCGACTGAACAAGGACTGGCCCTTGCGAGGTGAGCCAAGCAATTGGAATCAGAAGAACCAAAGCAAAGGCCAGCAGAGTTGAAGCCGCGATTGCCACCATAGCAGACTTGGGCAAAACGGTGTCGGGCTCCCTCATGGTGGAGAGTCCTCTCCTCTGAATCTTCTTCATATCCATGTAGATATGCAATGCCACATCGACTACTATCAGCACGCCTACAACAGGCCCCGCAATTTCGAAGTCCAGCATTCTTTGACACAGGACAAGAGCGCATATTTGGTTTTGGAAATCGCGAGCTGCGGTTTCATTCCGCAACCCGCAATCCTTTATTAGGCCTTTCGAAAACGCTGGAGAGAGTCGAGTCTCACAGCCCCCAAGACAACGCGCGGCACACGAGGAGAATAGAATGCCCGAGAGAAGAATTGGCGTATTCATCTGTCATTGTGGATCAAATATTGCTGGTGTAGTGGATATCGACCGCGTCATGGAAGCTGTCAAAGATATCGAGGGAGTGGCACATGTAGAAGACTACAAGTATGTCTGCTCCAAACCAGGACAACAGATACTCAAGGATAAGATAAAGGAACTTCGTCTTGATGGAATTGTTATTGCAGCTTGCTCACCAAGGATGCACGAAACTACTTTCAGGAATGCCATGCGCGAGGCGGGCTTGTCACCGTATGTTTTCGAGCAGGCGAACATTCGTGAACATTGTAGCTGGATCCATTCGGATGACCACGAGGCCGCTACGGAGAAAGCAATAGACTTGGTTCGAATGTCAATTGCACGAGCAAAGCTCCTCGAGCCTCTAGAGGAATCCGAGGTGTCGGTCCTAAAATCTACACTCATCGTCGGTGCAGGCATAGCGGGTATATCCGCAGCTCTGGACCTCGGGGATGCGGGCTTCAAGGTATACCTAGTTGAGAAGGAACCTACCATCGGCGGGCACATGGCTCAGTGGGACAAGACCTTTCCAACCCTGGATTGCTCCTCCTGCATTCTTACACCACGAATGGCTGAGGTGGGATCGCATCCGAATATTGAATTGATAACCATGGCCGAGGTCGACAAAGTTGACGGCTTCGTTGGTAACTTCGAGGTGACGATTCGACAGAGGCCGCGGTATGTTGACTTGGAAACTTGTACCTCTTGCGGTGACTGTTCACTCGTCTGTCCAGTGGACGTTCCAGCTGAGTTTGAATCGTTCCTCTCATTCCGAAAAGCAATCTATGTTCCATTCGCTCAAGCAGTGCCCTCAGCTTACCTTCTTGATATGGACAACTGCCTAGGTGTCGACGCTGTGCGTTGCGGCAAATGCAAATTGGCATGCGAGGCGGGCGCAATCGACTACGATGACCAAGAGAAGATAATCAATATTGAGGTCGGCACAATCATCGTCGCTACCGGCTTTGAAATATTCGATGCAACTCAAAAGGAGGAGTATGGCTACAGCGTCTTTCCGAATGTTGTCAATCTCGCCGAAGTTGAACGGATGCTAAGCTCAGCCGGTCCAACCCAAGGTCATGTCGTACGGCCGCACGATTTGAAGGAAGTAAAAAGAATCGTGTACATCCAGTGTGTGGGAAGTCGAGATGAACGCACAAACAAGTACTGCTCGCGTATATGCTGCATGACAGCTATCAAACAGGCTAGAATGATCAGAGACAAGACAGGTGCAGATATCTACATATTCTACATTGACCTTAGGACGTTCGGGAAAGGCTACGAAGAATTCTACGAGTCCACCGCTACTGCTGGAGTTTCATTCATCAGAGGTCGAGTGGGCGAGATTCTGGAGGACAATGAAACACACCTCCTCACCGTAAGGGGAGAAGACACGCTTCTGGGCAAGCCAATCAAGATTAGTGACGTGGACCTTGTTGTGCTATCAACTGGAGTGGTAGCCCCCACTGGATCAAAGGATATTATCCGTGTCCTTGGCTTGAGCCAATCACCAGATGGTTTTCTGATGGAAGCACATCCCAAGCTCAGGCCCGTGGATTCATTCAATGACGGTATTTTTGTGGCGGGAATGGCACAGGGACCAAAGGACATTCCGGATACAGTGGCTCAAGCGAAAGCCGCCGCATCTGGTGCGATGGGACTTATGGGCAAGGGCAAGATCACCATTGAGCCTTACTACTCCATTGTGGATGAGGACAAGTGTTCTGGTTGCACGGTATGCATTTCCATTTGCCCCTACAATGCCATTACAATGAATGACCGTGATCGTGCTGAGGTCAACCCAGCCCTGTGTAAGGGGTGTGGAACCTGTACGTCCACCTGTCCTAGCGGCGCGATAACTTCACAGCACTACACAGATGGGCAAATTTCGGCAATGATTGAGGAATATCTCTCTGCTCACGAGTGACCTAGAAAGCAGAACACGCCAGCTGGTATCTATCAGAGGGTATGACAATCATGAGTGAGAAGGTTCTAACTGTCGCAATACTCGCGGGAGGAACCTCAGGGCCATTTGGGTCCGAGAAAGCATTGGTCAAATTCCGTGATCGCCCCCTTGTGACTCATATGATTGAGACTGCTAAGCATCTATCCTCAGAAACCCTTGTTGTTGTTTCCAATGAAATGCAGAAAGATACCATAGGCGCAGTGATTACAAGAGAAAACATTGTCGTTGACCCAGAGGACAGTGTTAGAAGCGCTCTCACGGGAGCAGTGACCGCATTCGAGTATACTACCACCGAATACGTGATGCTCTTACCAGTTGACACACCTCTAGCAAGCATTCCTCTGCTTCGGTCAATCGCAGACCTTGGTCCAGGATATGGCGCGGTCGTTCCATCATGGCCTTCAGGTTACATAGAGCCCCTGCATGCTACATATCTCGCAGAGCACGCTTACGGTCACGGACTCGAAGTGATTGCCAAGAAAAAACACAGGATGAGTGACCTACTCGACTCACTGCATAATGTGATGCATATCTCCACCGAGGTGTTGAAGATGTTTGACCCGAACTTGGATACTTTCGTCAACATCAACTCCGAGCAAGACCTCAGAAAGCTCGAAAGAAAGCATACACAGAGAACCTAGTCGAATGTGCTTTCGTGCCTGATTCTGCAAGTCCCCTCATAACCAACCATGCAAGGACCATATGGATTCTCGGGTACGCATCGTTTCCCGAACAGCGGGCACTCCTTAGGATCTGCTATCCCAATCACGACTTTGTGACAGATACATCCCGGGAGTATGTCCACTGAATCGAGAGGGGGAAAATCAAACTTTTCGCGAGCGTCATAAGCAGCAAGTTCAGCACTTGGAAAATAGCCAGAGTTCCCTATAACACCAAGACCCCTCCATGGGGCGGCATCAATTCTGAATGCATCCTCCAACACTTTCTGAGCAGCAGGATTGCCCTCAGGACGAACCACGCGTGTGTATTCATTCTCTGATTCAGCACGGCCTTCCTCAATCTGTAGGAGTATCATTCTGATAGATTCTAGAACATCAAGCGGCTCGAAACCGGCTGCGACACATGGCACTTTGTACTTCTCTGCTATCGGCCCGTAGGCATTCGTGCCAATTATCACTGAAACATGACCCGGTGTGATGAAGCCATCCACACTGAACCCATCCTGATTCATCAGAATTTCCATGGCAGGAGGGACTAGCTTCAATGATGTGAGGATGGAGAAGTTCTCCGGGGGTCCTTTCAGCAGTTCCACTGCCATTGCTGGAGCGGTTGTCTCAAAGCCCACACCTACGAACACTATCTCTTTACTGGGATTCTTTCTTGCGATCTCCACGGCCTCGTTTGGACCATAGACCACACGTACATCGCCGCCCCTCACGCGCTCCTTACCAAGAGATGATGAGGTTGAAGGAACGCGAATCATATCTCCAAATGAAACTATGATGTGTCCTTTGCGGACCAGTTCAATGGCCATGTCAATGTCCTCTGCCGCACTGACACAAACGGGACAACCAGGTCCAGCTACAAGGTCAATCTCCCGGGGCAAGAGGGATCTGATCCCGCTATGACTGATCGTATGCTCGTGGGTACCACAAACGTGGACTATTCTTGTCTGCCTGCCGTCGTTGAGGCGACGGATTTCATTTGACAAGATCTTTGCGTATTTGGCATTGCGGAACTCATTCTGGTTGAGCATCTGATGTCAGTCCATTGACAGGTGACAATGAAATCGGATAAAAGAAAGATGCTACCGGATAAAAGACCAAAGGAACCAACTAGGGACGCTTATGAATGTCATAGAGGATAACAAGTGCTTCGCCCACTGAGATGGAGAGCCTGCTTGCGAGCTCCCTAACGCTAACCTCGGGTTCTTTTGGCAGAACTTCTTCCCGTATATAGCCAGATAAGTTCGCGTACAATGGACTTCTTCTTGCAGTTTCAACAAGAATAGGCCAGAGCGGCTCGTTTGTTATACCTGTTAGGTCAAAATCAAGAAGACGTGTTGGCTCAACAGAACCCGCACGGGCTGAAGAGCTCTTCTTACTCTTCACATTGTCTCCCGTTGTATCTGTGAGTCGCACCTGTTTCAAATCAATGTCCCTTCCTGAAAGGGTTCCCGGCGTGAGCCTTCGAAGAGGCTCAAGTGTTTATTCTCTCATCTGCATTATAAGCATTCGGGCGTTCATCACCTTCGAACTCCATTTAGCGCTTTTCCGGACGAGCGAGTTCAGGCAAATGACACGTTGACCTACTTCGCAAAGTTTAACAACTCCTTAGCAACCGCATGACATACAACCATGGCCCGAGGGTCATTAGCGGGGTAGAAAACTAATTGCCTCATGTATTTGGAATTAGAAGAATTGTTCTTGACGTTTTGAAACCACATACACCAAGACTAACAGACTTGGCCATAATGGTCGCTGGCGACGAATCTGTCTTGGGTGTGAATATATCGTTGAAGGAAGTTGACCAGAGCACCGAGTCGATTGCAATCACTATCGAAGGAGATGACCTCCGTTTCGACGTCATCAAGGAGATATTGGAGCAGGCAGGTGCAGTCATTCACTCCATCGACCAGGTAGTGGCAGGCAAACGGTTTGTTGAGGAAGTGGCACTGCAACCAGAGAATACTTAGGTGTTGGCCGATCGGCCGCCCAATTCGTTGAGCAGTCGCTTACTCTCATCCTCAATCTTCCGTTGAACAAGATTATGTAATTCCTGTTCGAACGCGGCGGGTATAATTTTTACAACACTGCAAAGGCTGTCAACGATTCGCTCAGCTAGCGCATTGGGAGAAACAACACTGCCTCTAACAATGCTGCGCACGACCTCCTCACCCACGGTAGTTCTTACGACAGAGTTAACGACACTTGCAATGGTCCCCTGAGGATCGACGTAGAATGGAAGCTGACCCTTGTCGTATAGAATGGCGAAGCCTAGCTTCTCAACAATGCTCTCAGTGTACCAATCAAGGCTTGACTCCTTCATTCGAAGCTTCGCTGAGAACTCCGTCTTTGTCAGCGGGTTAGGATGACTCCAAGGATGACGTGTCACCAAGAAGAGAGCAGCCCCAAAAAAGGGATCAACCTCACGCGGCATACCCTCTTGGGAAACATATCGCCGCACAAGGTCAAGTGCCATTGATTCGTATCGCTCGTCAACCTTGTGTTCTGAGAAGAACTCATGTGCATCCATTACAAGGTTCACCACAATCTGTGGATTGACCACAAGGCTTACGTCATCGCTGCGGGACACTGTTTCGTGCACTCCGTGAAAAAGCTCAATTGGACCGTAGAAAAAATTAGTATTGAATTGGGTTATATTCTTTTGCTAAAGAAGCAGAGGTGAGTTGCTTTCGCGCGATTTCTATATTCTCATCTTGCACGATAGGTTTTCTCAAGAGCCCACCGAAGAGTTCGCTGTATCTCCTCAAGCCTACTGCTTGAACCGAAGTTCTTTATGACCAGCTGAAGAAGGATGCCTTCCTCAGCGTGAACTTCGAACTCAAATGTCTCGCTCCACTCGAGCTCGCCATTCTCGACTTTCTGTCTATCTTCTCTCTGAAACTGTCCCAGAATCCGCTCAACAAAGAATCGAGCGAAGGCGCCCCGCTTGATATCGTATAGTGCGTGCTCTGCCGGAAGAATCGTAATATCTGGACCAATGATTTCCATCGTACCCAATTCGAGATCGCGAGCTTTGTTCAACACTATGATTGTATTTGGCTCCTCAGGCACGTCATCATCTGCAGCTTCAGTCGCATCTTGGGCCGTAGCGTCTTTCCCTCCAAGAACTGCGTCAGCTGTGGAGAAGCTTCCCATGCCAATGACTGAATCGAGTGTTTCAATCATCTCCTCAGTCCTTCCAACTCTCTTTCTGAGCTCTTCCAGTTGATCCTCCAAGTCCTTTCTAAGCTCAAGAAGAGCACGTATCTGTGGATTCTCCAATATCTACACCATTGCGTCAGCCAAATCGGTGAACAGATTGGCCCACGATTATATCATTACCCGTTTCTTATATTTCATGTGAGTGACACTCAACTGCAAGAAACTCCTGTGTTCCACCCTTCCACTGCCAGATGTTACCATCCTCCATTCTCCATAGGAGTCTGGAGTCAGCAGAGGCTTTGTCTGTCATCATCGAGATGGTATCCCTCCCACAGACCTGGCTTCTTTCTCCTGTCTTGATGCTGGTATATCACTCCCAGCGACAGAGAGGGTCTTCACAGTTCTTGCCACGGCGGGG
>JAUWOA010000143.1 GCA_030612365.1 Candidatus Thorarchaeota archaeon | reverse complement strand
GCATGTCTTTCACTTACACAACTCAAACTTATGAGCTTGACCTCACGCATTCGTTGACTCCTCTACCCACCATGGCTTTTCCTCGGGCATCTCCGCCCATATTTCAGGAGGTTCAGGAGGGGGTTTTAGTCTGATAATGAAGATGCCAACTATCAGGAGAATGAGTGTGGGGCCTGCCAATCCCATTGGACTATACGGATTCAGGAGCCACATGATGAGGTATAGTATGAAGAGCATTACGAAGGGAAGCTCACTCACAATGCCAAGTGTCAATGTGCGCTTTCTGGTTGCTCGCCCCTTGTAGAGTCGGAACATCTGATAGGCGTAGGCTAATCGGAGTGCACCAAAGGGCATCATTATTGCGAGGGTTAAGATATTCAATATTTCAAGATATGTTTGGTAAGGTGATGAAATGAAGCCCCAGAGGACTGCAGTCACAGAAAGATGCAGCCCATCGTAGATGGCGATACTAAATGCAAGTGGTGCAATGAGAGCAACAAGAGCCATCACGATCCCAACAACGGTGGGATTGACCGGTTTATCCTTGATAGCAGGAGTTGCTGGTTCTTCAGACATGAACAAATCTCCCCAATGATTTCACGCGCTCATCTATTCATAGTGGACATTACCTTAAGTCCCTTTGTTCCGGGCAATAAGCGTATCAGCCCCGAATATGCGCTTCTAGTAAAATCATTCGCCTTTCTTGATTGCTCACTTTTCAGCGATGGAAAAGGAGATAAGCACTTATTTTCAAGGAATACGTGAGTGGTAGGGACTCAAAAAGGGAGAAAATGCAGAAACTACTAATCAGAAGATAGAAACTTACGAGTATTCAGGATCGCCCGCGCCATTTGTGACGTTCTTGGCGCTGGCCATCGTGTTCTTCCTCTTGGCGTTCTTGGGAGCGTCCTTTGGAGTGTCAGTGTTCTTGTGGCCTGTATTTGTGTTCTTGGGAGTGATATTTCTAATGCTGCTTCCGGGAACTATTGCAATCAATCAACAGTGGCAAGAAGCTATCATCCTGCGCTTTGGGAAGTTCAAGAGGCTTGTCGGCCCGGGAATGTTCTTCAAGTGGCCATTAGTAGAGAGGCTCCTTAGACAGGACATAAGGATTCAGACTCTCGATGTCATGAAACAGGAAGTCATGACGAAGGATAACATCAGCTTGATGGCAGATGCGGTTGTGTTCATGAAAGTGACAAGCACACCAAAGAGCCTCATGAACATCGTCAATGTTAAGCTAAGTGTAATGCAATACTCGCAAACCACGATGCGCGATGTCATTGGCAATGTCGAGTTGGATGACTTGTTGGCCTGTCGTGATGAGATTGCTGAGCGGATCAAGTCTATCGTCGACAGAGAAACAGAGACTTGGGGAGTTGACATCCAAAGCGTCAATCTCCAGAACATCGAGCTTCCCAACGATATGAAGAGAGTAATTGCTAGGCAAGCTGAGGCAGAGCGTGAGCGGCGAGCTGTTATTATCAAGAGCGAAGGAGAGCTTATAGCTGCGAAGAATCTTGAGGCGGCCGTTCGAGAAATGAGCGCGCAGGCGCTCTATTTGAGAACTCTCTCAAGCCTAGAGGACATCAGCTTCGACCAGAGTAACACGATAGTGTTTGCCATGCCTGTCACCTCCTGACCAGTTCGACGGCACAAGCTAATAACAATAGCTCTGAATCCATCATCAGATTACTGCACGCAGGCTCTGAGCGGCTTCACTATTCGCGTCCGCCAGTAGTTCGAAGGCGTAAGCAGCCTCACTCAAGAAGTCGATCTTGGCCGAAGCATGCATGTAGAACTCGTGAACCTTTGTTTCTAGCGCAGCTGCAGCTTCGCGAACAGTCCCATCATCAGCGCCTTTGGGAATAGCAGTCACTGGCTTGTGAACTTCGGAGTCCAACCCGGCGATGGGCTCAAGAATCATCTCTGTGACGTTCTCTCTGCGTATGCGTAACAGAGTCTTGATTCGTTTTTGGCCTCGATGAAACAGGCTTTCAAGCAATTTTCCGAAATCTGGATCCGTTGCTACACCAATGGCTGATTCATAGAAGCTGCTCACTTCGGCCTCAAGGTCCAATGCAAACTTCACTACTGCACCAAAGGTTGTAAGCTCCACACATATCACCTGGAATCATGCACTAGAACCATCGAGTGATGACTACCTTGTTCTCTGTGAAGAAACTCACCGCATCCTGCCCCTGTCCGTGTAGGTCACCCAAGAAGGAGTCTTTCATCCCAGAGAATGGAAATATGGCAATCGGCGCAGCAACTCCGATGTTGATACCTATGTTTCCAGCCTTAACGCGATACTGGTAGTCCCTGGCAGTCTTTCCACTGGTCGTAAACACAGACGATGCGTTTCCATATCGATTAGCATGAATGATGTCTATGGCCTCATCGAGATCTTTCACATGAATGATTGACATGACCGGTCCAAAGATCTCCTCTCGTGCGATGGTCATCTTGGGTTTTACATCGCCAAAGATGGTTGGGCCAATGAAGAACCCATTCTCGTATCCAGGGATCTGAATACCCCGACCATCCAATAGAAGATCTGCACCCTCTTCAATTCCTTTGTCAATGAAACCTAGGACGTTGTCCATTCCTTGTTTTGAGGCCATTGGGCCCATCTGAACCCCCTCTTCGAGTCCATTGCCAACGATTATGTTTTTGGCTCCTTCAACAGCCGCTTTCTTCAGAGGCTCGTAGATTTCACCAACTGCTAACAGGACTGCACCACTGAGACAGCGCTGGCCAGCGCAACCGAAGAACGAAGTCATAATAGCTGGAACTGTGCGTTCCAGATTAGCATCAGGCATTACAGTAAGGAAGTTCTTTGCACCCCCCTGAACCTGAGCTCGTTTCCCTTGCTCACCTGCCTTCTTGTACAGGAGTTTGCCGACACGAGTTGAACCTACAAATGACATGCCTACTGTATCGGGACTCTCCAGAAGGGCGTTCACTGCTTCAGGCCCCCCATGGACCATGTTCATGACTCCTTTTGGAAGTCCTAGTTCGTGAATGATCTCAAACTGCTTGACCTGACTCATTGGAACCTGCGGGGAGGGTTTCACAATGTACGTATTTCCACACCCGATGGCAAAGGGCCAGAACCATGTAGGCACCATGCCGGGAAAATTGAACGGAGCAACGCAGAAGAAGACGCCAAGAGGTTGTTTGATGACCATCTCATCGATACCGGAAGCAATGTCTTCGGTATTGTAACCCATCTGAAGAGATGGAACGCTTGTGGCGCACTCCAAGTTCTCAATCGTACGACGGTATTCTCCACGTGATTCGTCAAGAGCTTTACCCTGCTCCTTGGTTAATATCTTGGAGAGCTCTTCGAAGTTCTCCTCGAAGGCATCTCTGATTCGATTGAGATGTCGAACACGGGTGAGTGCAGGTGTTGCTCGCCATCGCTCGAAGGCGGCCTTTCCCGCTTCAATTGCTAGCAGTGTTTCTTCCCTAGTGCTCATGGGAGTCTTTGCCAGGAGTTCACCTGTGGCGGGATTGATAATATCCTGTGTTTCCTTGGCTTTGGACTCTACCCAACGTCCATTGATGTAGTTCTTGACGACTTCTACGCCCACTATTCTCACTTCCAAGTCGGAACTCAATAGCGCAGTCATTTGCTATTTGACTCTTCTGTTTGACACACAGACTATAGCCTATCTGATGTGAATGAACTCTATTGCTTCGGAATCACACACAACTGCACACAAGCCACACCCATCGCACTTTTCTGGATTGATGACTGCGACACCATCTCGCATTTGAATTGCCACGTAGCCACCATCAGCGCACGCAATAACACAGTTCTTGCATCCCGTGCACTTCTCATTGATTACTTTGGCAACGACGGGGGGAAGCTTGCTAAGAGCGGTCCAAGTGGTGATCTTGGGCAGAGCTAGGCCGACCATTTCCTCAAGGGTTTCGTAACCTTTGCGCTCCATGAATTTGGATAGTCCATCATTGATTGTTTTAATTATGGAAAAGCCATGCCACATGATTGCAGTGCAGATTTGCAGCGTTCTGGCGCCGACCATGAGGTACTCTACCGCGCTGGTCCAGCTATCGATGCCACCAATGCCAGATATCGGGGTGTCTGGAAACGCCCTAGCAATCTGTGAAACTACTCGAAGACCCACTGGTCGAACTGCCGGGCCGCAGAAGCCACCATAGGTGCTGAGTCGTTCCTTTCGATCCATGCCGTAGGCAATGGGAAGCGGAGTTGCTGTTTCAACATCGATGCCAATGAGTGACTCAATCGTATTGATTGCTGACAGTGCATCAGCGCCCCCCTTCACGGCGGCTTGAGCAATCGGTACGATATCTGTGACATTAGGTGTCAGTTTCACGAATAATGGTAAGTCTGTTCCCTTCTTCGCCGCACGAGTGACTTGCTCAACAAGAGTTGGGTCCTGACCGATGAAAGCTCCCATGTGTTTCTCAGGTGAGCCGTGAGGACAAGACACATTGATTTCGATTGCGTCGACGCCGGTCTGAGATATGGTTTCCGCCAGCGATGTCCACCCCTCGGGTTCAGGACTACTCATGATACTGGCAACCAGCACAAAGTCATCAGGTGCCTCAGCCTTGATTTTCGGAATCCAGTCTTCAGTCCATGTTGTCAAAGGTTCACGAGAGAGAAGCTCTATGTTGTTCATGCCTACTAGTCTTCCACCCGTTCGCAGAGCGCCCAACCGCGTTCGTGGGTCGATAGTGGGCTCCTCCGTGACAGTCTTGATAACAGCACCACCCCATCCAA
>JAUWOA010000140.1 GCA_030612365.1 Candidatus Thorarchaeota archaeon | reverse complement strand
ATGCTCAACGAATGGATCATCACTCCTGGGACAAGCTGCGCGAAGGAGCTCATCTCAAGCCTCAAGCAGGACAATGTGGAGATGACATGTATCCCAACTGCTGCAGTGAGTCTTGGAGGAAACTTGTATGTCTACTACATGTCCGTTAAACACTGGTCAGATACTGGTGGAGTCTGGACGAGCAATAACGCTTCAATCGCGGTTTCAACGGATGATGGGCATACATTCACGAAGATGAACAATATCTCTTGGCCGGGTGATAGTAACTTCATTCAGTTTGGAGTCGCGCAAGAGGTGGAACTGAGTTCTAGCCATCTGTATCTGCTAACCACTCCTTCGGGTCGATTTGGAGCCTGTTATCTTTGCAGAGTGAGCACATCAGAGATGCTCAACCAATCAGCGTACGAGTACTACATGGATTCGAATACACTGGGAGATCCAATCTGGACTCCGGACCATGAACAGGCTGTTGCTGTATTCTCGGCACCTGTTGGCGAAGTTTCCGTCATGTGGAACCCGTATATTCAGCAGTGGACTGCATTCTACACGGATAATGCTGCATTCTCAATTGTGATACGAACTGCTAATGACCTCTGGGGACCCTGGAGCACGCCCGATACAATTGTTGATGCCTCGGAATACCCCTCGCTCTACGGTTCCTTCGTTCATCCGGATTTGGTTGAAGATGATGGACGAGTCGTGTATTTCATCATGAGCATCTTCTCTGTCTACAATACATTCGTAATGTCAGTCGACCTCACCTCGAAAGGAACATGAAATTCGATTCATATCTGATATCCAGAAAGGGGATGGCAACTCAAGAACTGGCTCTGATTGACTCTTGCTACTTCGACCTCTGCAATCGCGCGCTTCGTGCAAACGCCATAGGAGATAAGTTTAGATTCATCGGCCGCGGACAAGTCAAGAATACATGTCAGCAAATGCTGATACAGTAGCCCATCCGCAAATGCACCGTTATGGAGGACAAAGAGAATGTCATTTGATGATTTTAGAAAGGAACTGGTCGAAGCTGGTGAACTTGATTCGGCGGAAGCTGAGAAATTGGACTTCATGGAGTTGATCAAGATTTATCAGAAGTTCAAGATAAAGCAAGCCACAGGAGGCGCTTCGAGGCCGTCATCTCTCAGAGCGGAGTTGATGAGAACATCCTCATCCAAGAAAACTGCTAAACCTAGAGCTGCTAAAGCTCCTAAGAAGGAAACTGAAGCGCCAAGGAAACGGAGCAAGCCTCCGCAGCCACGTGAAGGGCTTGTATATGCTTTGGAAAAACTGACAACAATTGCAAAGGGAGGCAACTACTGCATGACGGTTGTCGATGGTTGCTGGGTGAACTTCAGGTACAAGAAGAGAGGTAACCATCTGTACTTCCAAGTAGCGGGTGACAAGTACATTCCAAAGAGGTCGCACTTTGAGAAGAAGCATATTGAGATTCTCAAGAAAATGGGCATTATTGCAGAGCCAATGTCAGATGATATCTTCTCAACCCATTTTGATGACAAACCACGAAATTTGGAGGGAATCGTTGACACAGTCTTCGAGATATTTTCCAAGATTTATCGTGTAAGAAAGGATGCGGACGCATACATCGAGTTTGTTATTGGCTCGAAGCCGTCAGACGAAATGGCTGGTGCGGTTGAAGGGATGTATGATTACTTCAACGATCGCGATGGCAAGAGCAAGTTCTGTTGGGAATGGAATGGATAGAGAACTATCCCCCCTTCTAGTGAGAGTTCACGCCCTCGAACAGCAAGAAGGCAGAAGAGAGGATAGCAGATGTAGGGGTGCACCCCTCTGGCATCAGAGATAGCGTCATCTCTTGGTAATGCTGGACTATTGATGAACGGTCGTTTTATCGATCTATAGAATGTGGATTGCCCAGACATAGAGAACCATGAAAATCACGGCAACGACAGCTGATAAAAGGAGTTGCCAGCGATGAGCTACTGTTTTTGACTCTGGAACTCTTGTGTACTTGAATCGGTCGAAGACGAGGTAGGCGATGGGAATTGTGACTACTGCTGCTGCGACTTGGTCTAGAATCCAGTGCTGCCGAACAAAGAGCGTGGAGATGATGATTGCTATGGCAATTGGCCAAGAAACGTAACCATACTCCTTCTTTGCCTTCCAGAGCGCGTAGGCGCTGAGGAGGGACGTTGATCCATGGAGACTGGGAAAACAGTTGACTTGCACATCACGTGTATAGAGCGCCTGTATCTGAAGGGAGAAAAAGTCAGTGGCAGTAACGATACGGTCGGGTCCGAGCACGGGAAAGAAAAGGTAGATTGAGTAGGCAACAAGCTCGACGAGCACGAAAGCTATGACAAGAGCATTACGATATTCCCGATGTATGAATGCAAAATAGAAGTAACTAAAGAAGAGAAAGGAGTAGAAGACGTACCAGTAGACGACTATGGCAGCTGGTATCAGAGGAATAGAGAGGTCAAGTGGTGTTGCCAGTGTCACTGGTGTGTGCAGTTGCACAGAGATGTCAGCGACCACGTCGTAGAGCATTGAAGTACCAAGTATGATGAAAATGGCCACAACACCGTATAAAATCCAGCTGTATCTTTTCACTTCAGATATGTGCATGGAACCTGCAAGGCTTTTCCGATTGAAAAGTTTTCCATATGAAAGTCACGTAAGGCATTGATGATGAACACATGAGTTTGGTCTGACGTTGGAATCATCCAGATTAAGATTCATCGCTTTTCCTTCGGTCCAGACTGGGTTAGTTGAACTAGTTACTGGTACAGGACACTCGACTGAGCGTTGTCTATTCTATGTCGATGGCAAGCTGGAAACTTGATTATATAGGTCTAATTTCTCTGTAGTTGAATGCAGCCTTCTGGACAGGCAGTCGAGCAAGCTCCACATCCAATACACAATTGTCGGTCTATCCGCGCAGTTCCATTGATGATTTGAATTGCTCCTATGTAGCAGACTTGTGTGCACGCCCCACAACCAATACAATAACTTGCATCAACACGATATACAGTCTGATTGCTGGGGCCACCTACAGTTGATTGGTTCCTATTCTCCATGGACGCATAGTCCGATGCCACTATGGAATGAGGCATAACAAGTGATCCGCTGGAACCCTGTGCTGAGTTTAAAGAACCAGACCACGAATGATATCCTAACGGGAACGAACAAAGTGCACGTTTGTGAAGCCGGCCTCTACTTCTTCTGAATCTGTGCCTTCTCATTACTAGTGTTCACCTGTTTCGTCTTCATTGAAGAGAGGGTTGCAGACAGCTGCCCCAAACTTGGACAATATTGGACATTTTCGAATATGATTTTATATACTCAAGTCGTGAAACTAATTCTTGAGGTTAAATGACAGGAAAATGACCTCAAGGAGTACGTTCCCAGTGCCGCTCTTGGGAGGACAAAGACTCCCTGTCCAAGTTTGTCCAACTTACAATGAACGGTTTACAGTTAAGTGCTAGCTCTAGGCTTGCAATGTACTACGGTCGACAACCTGTTTCAATCAGTCTTCGTGATTTCAAACAAATGGAAATTTAGTGCCAATGTAGGAGTAAACTTGAATTCAGAGAAGTTGGAATCTCACATTCCCGGAATAATATTGTACTTGAACTGCAAGACAATTGTAGGATTCTCCCCGTATAATAAGGAAAATGGCGAAGAAAAGGAAATCATTAGCCAATGGACAGGACAGCAGCGGGGCCACAAAGATGAATATCGATGATGCCAAGAAGCCAGCTGTGAAGAAGAGTGTAAAGCCTAGTAGATAGATTGGTCATATTGTCTGGCATTGATGTCAATCTCGTTGAAGAAGAGAGCACACATTCTTTGACTATCTTGACGACTCAGCTGCTTCTCTGGCTACTTCCAATGGAGGCTTGACCTCTTCAGGAATTGGCGATGTGTAGACTCTATCACCTTTTCGCTCCTCGAATTCGTCACGCACTTTCTTCAACAGCTCCGGCTTCGTGAGAAGGTCAAGCGCAGAGCCTGCGATTATCTTGGCTGCGAAGATGAGAGACTTATGACCAATACTCATTCCATTCAGCGCCACACTTTGCCAAGAATGCGCTGGAACCCCAATCGCATTAGTTGCTGTCGTAAACTCCATCGTGGGTGTCACCCAGCTGACATCTGCAACATCTGTTGAGCCGGGCCATACAAATCCTTCATCCCAAGGATCAGGAATTGATTGATCGAGGAGAGTGTCCATCAGTTTCTCCCAGCCAGGGCGTTTCGTCTGTCTTAACCCAGCCATCTTGTCCTCCCTTGGAATTGTCTTTGATATCTCCCTTGCGAACTTCATCTCATCCTTCGTATACTCAGGTGTCCCAAGTTCTTTCATGTTGGTTGTGACTATGTCACCTAGTGCCTTGTTCGGGAGCATATTGTAGCTGCCCTCCAAAAATTCGACATCATGAGTCGTGCGAGCCATCAAATCCGCGCCATCTGCTATTCTCAAGAGCCATTCGTAAAGCTTCTCGACTTGGTCGCGCTCAGGAGCCCGAACGTAATACCATACTCGAGCATAGGGTGGAACGACGTTAGGTTGTTGTCCCCCTTTCTCAATGACGTAATGAATGCGTGCCTCTTGAACGATGTGTTCTCGCATAAAGTTCGCGGCGATATTCATTAGCTCTACAGCATCCAATGCGCTTCGACCACGGTCTGGGGAAGCAGCGGCGTGTGAAGCAACTCCATGGAAGTGGAACTTCACCGAGTTCACAGCCAGGCAGCTTCCAACACCCCCAAAGTTGAACCAACCCGGATGATGACTCAGAGCAACATCCACATCATCGAAGAATCCATCCCGGACCATGAACACCTTCCCACTGTAGTTCTCCTCAGCTGGACAGCCAAAGAACCTGATAGTCCCT
>JAUWOA010000090.1 GCA_030612365.1 Candidatus Thorarchaeota archaeon | reverse complement strand
TTGAGCCACGTCCCGCGGAGCAATTTCAACAGAAGTTGCCATAAAAGGATTACTCAGCAGACCTAACAAGGGTTTACTGGTAATCGAGGAAATCTCGAAATATTGAAAGGGCTGACTGCTTCCTACTCACGCACCCCTAATGTACAGGAGGTCCTAGTCTGCCAAAGAAACCAATTGAGGTCACGTTTCCGGTAGCCGAGATAAACAGGATTGCTGAAAAGGAGTCCACTGGCTTTGGTAGACGACACTACAGACCCGTTTATACAATGCATAAGTGGTGGGCAAGGCGACTTGGGTCAGTATTCCGTGCCATTATACTCTACACCCTTGCAGATGAACATATAGAAGGTTGGAATCTGGATCCTCACTCGCTCTGGGAATATTACTCTCAGGACGTCAGACTTCCGGGCAAGGTGATTTTTGATCCTATGATGGGTGGTGGAACCACCGTTGTGGAGGCTCTAAGATTTGGCTGCAACGTTGTTGCTGGAGACCTCAACCCAGTCGCATGGTTTGTGGTAAAGAAACAGATTGAGGACATCAATCCCGAGGAACTCGGATGCGCTCTTGCTTTGCTAGAGAGAGAGCTCGGCACCGAACTGCGCAGGTACTACAAGACCACGTGTCCAGATTGCGGAAGCGTCGCACAGGCGATATACTACTTCTACTGTAAAGAGCTGGAGTGTACTGAGTGCGGTCACGCTATCCCTTTGATGCGGAACTACTTCTTAGCCCGGTCTCCAGTTAAGACAGGAGATGTGGTTGTGTGCCCACAGTGTTGGAATGTTTTTGTGACGAAAAGCGCGGAAATCAAGACAAAATGCACGAAATGTGAAGCAAAATTCATTCCGAAAGCAATCTCGTCTGCAAGAAGACGGAAATACGAATGCCCCAATAATGGCTGTAGGGGCGGCAAAGTAGTGACAGTAACTGGGAGAAATGATCCGCTCCATGAACGGATGTATGCTGTTGAATTCCATTGTCCACAATGCGAGTTGACTAAAAATCCAAGGTTAATGAATGGCCGAGGATACAAGACTGTTGACTCAGAGGACCTTCATCTTCTTGCATCGGCTAAACAGGAGTTCGATGAGCTGAAGGACCAGCTGCCAATCCCGGATACTTCAATTCCTCTTGGAGTTGAAACAAAGAGAGCATTGAACCATGGATATATCCGATTCAGGGATTTGTTCAATGAGAGGCAGCTGTTGAATCTAGGGAAAATCCTTGATTGGATTCTGAAGGTTGAAGACTGGAACCTCAAGGAGTTTCTCCTTCTTGCATTCTCGAATTGTCTGAAGTATAACAATATGTTCGCGAAATACAACAGCACTCGAGGATTCATAACAGACATCTTCAGGACTCATTCATATTCGCCTTCAATGGCTCCGGTGGAAGCGAACTGCTATGACACATCAAAGGGGAGGGGTGCGTTTACTGCATTTGTCAATCTTGTAATGGAAGGAAAGGCATACTGTAAGCAGCCGTTTGAAAGGGTTATCGAGAAAGATGGTAGTAGAAAGGTGCAGTTTGAAACACCAATCATCGGAAAACTGGCTATGACGTTTGATAGCATTCACGAACCTGGCAGTGTACTTCTTCAGTGTGGGTCATCGGAATCTATGGCCATCCCCAGTAAGAGCGTGGATGCGGTGATAACTGACCCACCTTATGCAGGTAATGTGATGTACTCTGAGCTCTCGAACTTCTTCTACGTCTGGCTCAAGATTGCCCTAGAATCAAGATATGATTACTTCAAGGAGGAAACCGTTCCATGGCAAGCAGAAGTGATTGAGAATCGTGCTCAAAAGAAGGGAAAGGAGGAGTTCGTAGAAGGACTTACGCGAGTATTCTCTGAAGCATGTCGAGTTCTAAAGGATGAGGGCATTCTTGTGTTTACTTTTCATCACAAAAGAATTGACGCTTGGGCTCTTGTTCTAAAAGCCGTCTTGAATTCCGGTTTCTACATTTCCGCATCGTATCCTGTCAGAAGCGAGATGAAAGCTTCAACGCACCTCCATGAGATGAAGAACATCACGATGGATATGATCCTTGTATGTCGAAAGAGAGGACGAAATCCCCCAGAGCGTTCATGGAAATCAATCAAGGCAGAAATCTTGAAGGCCTCATGGAAACTGATTGAAAATTTCGCGGAGCAGGGACAAATGTTCAGTTCTCTCGATATCCTTGTGATGGCCTTCGGCAAATGTCTGGAAGAGTATTCGAAGCATTATCCAAACGTCAATGTTGAAGGAAGGAGTATGAGCGTGAAGGAAGCCCTTGACTCGATTAGAAAAGCAATTGAGGGCCAGATTCTATCTCTTTGATTAGACACTACGGATGCAAAATGATTGGACAATTCCACTCTATTACGACCTTAATAGGAAACCACAGAACGCTGATACATGAACCATCCGCGGCTGCGCCTGCATTCGCATCCTCAATTGGATGTTGACCGTACCTCTTTGCACGCCCAATCAAGCAGTGCGCGGCTATGGGAACTGGCTCGCGACAAAAGCATCCACCTGCTCCTCAGAGAGCCTGCCATGATCGAGCTTGCTCGCAGAAATGAGCGAGAGATGCTCGAGTTTTGTGAGAAGCTTGCAGTTTCAGGTGATTTTGACGAATGGCTTGCATCAATACGGGCTCTTGCTGCGCTACGAACCAAGGAAGCTGTTGATCGACTAGTAATGCTATACGCCCAGTGCTATTCGGAAGACCGTATTATTATCATAGATGTGGTAGGACGATTACTGACTGCTGAGCATATCCATCCATTCAGCATCATGACGCGACAACTCGCAAAACCAGGTGAATTGGATGTGACTGGCTGGACTTCAGTAGCTATTGGTACTCTGAAGAACGTCTGCAAACGATTGGGAGTTGAGGTTGTCGATGATACTGGCACTGGTCAGGAGGCTTCTAAGCTGGAAGCACTCGCAAACCAAGAGCTGGTTCCGGAGTCGGAACATGAAGAATCATTTCTGCAGCCCTAGTCTGGGATTGGTCTAGATTATCGCAGATATCTGGGGGAGGAATCCCAGTGCTAGAAGAATTGATGCCAGCAGGAGCATGGACAATAGAACAAGCACTGAGGAATCAATGGCAGTCCAACTGGACTTGCGAAGGTAGGTCCGGGTTCTGCTATGCCCGAAACCTCGCCCATCCATAGACAAGGAAAGAGCGTCCACTCTTGACAATGCAGAAACAAGGAGGGGGAAGAAGGTGTACCGGATGGTTCTCAGTATTTTTGACATTCCCCGTACACTAGTTGAGATTCCTCTAGACCTCTGTGCCATTCTGACCGTCTTATTCTCTATGTCAAAGAGTGGAAGAAACCTCAGCGCGATTACGAGCGCAAAGCTGTATCTGTATGGAATTCTAAGCCTAGTGAGTGAATGAGCAAGAAGAGTTGGATCAGTCACCGATACGAACAGCATGCTGGAAAACACAACAAGCAAAAATCTCAAGGACATCTCAAACCCTTTCTCTATCCCGAAGTCCGTCACTGGTAAGAATGGTCCCATGAAGTCATACTTTGGAATTACGAAGAATAGAATAGTGCCATTTACAGTCATCAGCACTTGAAAAGCAAAAAGCAAGGCTGAGAAAGTCATAAGAAAACGGATTCGCCTTTTGCTCACGTCCAGAGGTACATTGGAAGCTTTGAATCCAAAAATAGTCAGGAGGAGTAGAAGACCGCTGAACCGCCAGCTTGGATAGATCAATATTGCTGTTGTGATGATAATAAGGCCAGCTAACTTTAGTGATGGATTGAGCCTGTGCAGCATTCTACCGCGCTCAGTGCACTGATGCTCAATCGTCAACTAGGACATCGCCCCAAAATCTGCATATTCGCCATATCCTATCTCCCCTAGTCGGTCTAGTACTATCTTTGGCGAGCCATCTAGCAGAACTGATCCTCGTTCCATGAAGATTATGCGGTTACAAAGAGTAGTTGCTACTGCAGAGTCGTGCGTCACCAATATGGCTGCGCCACCGCTCTCACCCCGTTTCCGAATAGACTGCGTGATGAAGTTTCGACCTATCTCATCTTGGCCTATGAATGGCTCATCAAAGAGATACACAAGCGGCTCATGAACCGTCACAGAGCTGACATTTAGCCTTCTCTTCTGGCCATGACTCAAAGAGAATGGGTTTCGTTCCTTTAGATTTGCAAGACCTGCAGCCAGTAGAACCCCCTCAGGTCTCTCTGAAGGGACTTCATCCAGTGAGTCTAGTACATCGAAGACCAAGTATTGTTCCCTCTGAACTGTGCGCTCGAAAATTTGATGGTTTGGATTTTGAAACACAACTGCAACTCTTGCTGCGACATCCTGTGCAGTCATTTCTGTAGATGGAACACAATCTATGTAGGTAGTTCCGCCAGTAGAATGCAACAGCCCAGCCAGTAGGCTGATCAAAGTGGACTTTCCCGAACCGTTGTCACCCATAAGGGCCACTATTTCTCCAGGATAAACGCTCAATGTTACATCTCGAACTGCATTGATAGTTCCGTAAGAGTAGCTTGCGCCCTTGGCTACTAGTAATGGTTTTGCAGAGTCTGGCAGCCGGAAACGCTCAACCGGAGTGGTTCTTGCAGAACTAGTTTTGCCGCTCCACTTGCTGATTTTGCCCTTAGAGAGCTGTAGTACTCTATCCGCAATTGGTAGGATTGTTTCCAGACGATGTTCGATGCAAAGAATCCCGTATCCACTGTTCTTGAGACCCAGTAGGGTCTTCTGGAGCTGTTGTATCCCTTTTGGATCTAGGCTTGCTGATGGCTCATCCAGCAATAGGAAGTCAGGTTTACCTGCCAGCATTGAGGCAATGGCGACACGTTGTTTTTCCCCACCTGATAGAGCATACGTAGGACGATTTGCAAGGTGTGATGATTCAACTGCATTGAGAGCCACCTCAACTCGTTTCCGTATCTCGAAGGGCACTACGGAGTAGTTTTCAGGCCCAAAAGCCACTTCGTCGGAAACAAGGAGTGTGCTGATTTGACTCTCTGGATCCTGCTGTACTAGAGCTACCTTGTGTGCAATCCCAGAAATCAGCTCTTTCTCTACGTTTTCGTCGTCGATTAGAAGCGAACCTGTGAAGGTCCCTTCAATAACTCTCGGTATGAATCCTGCAAGAACCAGAGCCAGTGTGGACTTCCCCGAACCCGTGGGGCCAGTAATCACTGTAATTTCACCACGACGTATCTGGAGATTCACCGAGTCCAGTATCATGTTCTCATTATCATATGAGAAGCTTACGTCATGTACTTCCAGCATTTCTTCAATCGCCTAGTATACCTCAAGAGTAGTGACCATTCGAATCCAGAGAGCTCCATCGTAGTTGCTTGCAATCAGCCAGAGTCCGTCTTCAGCCTCGGAGAGGAGCAGATGAGTATCGGTCATGACTTCATCAAGATCGAGGAGGATTGTGTATCCATCGCGTGCCACAATCCGCACGCCGGTAGTTTCTGCCATCGGTATGGCAGCTTCAAGTATTGTGCTTAGCAGAATGCCGGTGTAGTTGGCTGGATCAAGGTGAATGTTCACGCCTTGAAGCTCTGCTTGCACTGTTACTTCCTGCCCAACGAATGCTTGTGGGGTGTAAGTGAAAGGATTCTCTACTAGCCCTGTGACCTTGCAGCTGTAAGGATCGGAGAAAACCTGTGCAACAGCAACAGTGTAGTATAGAGAACCAACTGTGATGAAGATAATTAGGGCAATGGCAGGTATATTGCGATACGTGACTCTCTTTCTAGACACTGTGGGAGGACGTATGCTTGAGAAGCTGTTCGACAGAACTCTCGAGTCCTTGAGAAATTCCAATGTTTCCCAAGCGAAGTACCCAGCAAAAATTACACCTGAGCTGAAAGCCAAGAGCCCAATTACCGCAAGAAGGATCCAATGTGCGCCTGAGAAGTAGAATGCCTGGAGCACAAATACATTCGACGCAGCTGCAATTCCTGCGCTCAGCCACCATGCCAGCCTAGAAGCATTGTCGTTGTTGTGGGGGGTTCCACCAATCTCTGCACCCAAGTCAATGAGAAAACCTTGAACCATTGAAACTGCAACTATCACTAATCCATGTGTGCTCCCAGTGAACAGCTCAACTAGTCCTTTCACAAGCCCCCCCATCGTACCCGTTCCACGCTTGGCAACAATTACTCGAATGAGAATCAACCAGAAGACGTGAAGACCCGCCATAAACTGGCCTGCCCCAAAGGGCACTCCAAGGCTTAGATTGATTAGATTTCCCAAGTAACCAACGAACGTACTGAGTGAGCCGCCTAAAGAGGCTAGAATGGCTATTGTGACAATATCCCGGGTTGTAATGGTGGATTTCTGCTCGCTACTCAACCCGAAACCACCTCGATTGCTTCAACGTATCTCACCCATCGGGAGCCTGCAGAGGGATAGACGTACCAACCCATGCCAGGTGCCGATGTCGCTTGACAGTCGTCATTACTATAGCCTCCGTCGGATGGCATCATCGTCAATCTCATGCCATTGGACCATTCCGGAACTAGCGACCCATTGAACTCAAAAGCAAGGATCATATCGCCTTGAATTGACTGCCATGAAGCATTAGGATAGACATTCCAGTAGCTGAAATATTGCTCGTAGCCATCGTTGGAAGACACTCTTAGACGATCCGAAACGGCCATTCCACCAACTAGGTCAAGTAGGTTCGAAAGCTGGACTCCGCAGTAGGTGCCTTGGCCTCGCCAGTTATCGTATTGGTTTTGAAATGATGAATAGCCTTCGGCAATGGGCATAGCCAGCAAGTCATCTAGGCTTAGTGTAACATCCTCGTCAATACCTCTCACAAGAATCATGTCTCGCTCTATTGATGGTGAATCAAGAGTCACTGCTTCGATTGTCTGCAATGACCCGACGATTGTGACTTCCACATAATGGTAGATGCCACCATCTTCAGGGGCAGCATAGAGACTGGCTCCGGCGCCGCCTGTAATGACATAGCGAACACCCTCAACGACGCTGTTGTTGAACAAATGTATGTGTCCAGTAAAGACTGTATCAACTCCACTATCTTCAAAGAGGGTCATGATTCGTTCAGCAGTTGTAAGATTAATCATCGAATGACTGCCTTCCGACCGGGGGTCAAATGGAGGAATATGTGTAAACACGTATTTCTGTTCTGCTCTAGAATCAGTGAGATCCGTAGTTAACCATTGGATTTCATCTTCGGAAACATCGCCAGTTGAAGTATTGAAGACTACGAAGTGAGCCGGACCGAAGTCGAAACTGTATGTCGATGGGCCAAAGTGCTGGAGATATCGTTCACCCCCATCCAGACGAATGTCGTGATTTCCAGCTGTTGTGAATATGGGAACATTGCAGCCATCAAGCGCATCCACGACATCTAGATACTGAGCCTCCTGGCCGAAAGGGGTGAGGTCGCCGCAATGGAATACGAAATCAGGTCTGTTCTCATTTGCGGCAGCCACAATCTGCTCAATGCCACCCTGATAGCCTTGTGAATCGCCCAAAACATAGAAACTGATAGTGTTCTCTGCATAGGGTGCTCGTATCTGAACTAGAGCGACATCCGCGCTAGTACTCACTTCAAGTACTTCAAAGAAGGTCCCGTTAGCTATTGTTGCAACATCTGCCTCGGAGATGATCTCTGCCCTAGCCACATCTATGTTGGTGATATTAATAACAAAGCTGCCCACACCAAGATCATTCTCCCATGCCAGAGTTATGTTCACATCTAGTCCCATTGCCCTAACAGTGACCAACTCGGAATCTAGTGAAGTGATGTATCCGCCCTCTACAAGAACTACTGGATTGTTCCTTGCGCTTTGAAACGCGAAAAGGAAAATCGCAACACCACTGGCTACAATGATTAGTACCAATGCAGCCAATGCTTTTGCTTGCAGTTCCATCATGACACGCCTACGCGACCAAGATAGTGGAGTGATATGTTTGGTCGTGCATATCAGTAAAGCACCAGAATATGAACGTTTGGGGATGACATTTCTTTGAGATGAATTTCCCAAGCCTAATCGACAGGAATCCCATTCCTTCCGACTTGGTCCGCAAGTGCTAGAATGTCATCGTCCCTACGCCAGTAAGCTGTGCGTTTCAGGGCTTCTGAAACAGTTGTGATGAATAGGGCATCAAT
>JAUWOA010000114.1 GCA_030612365.1 Candidatus Thorarchaeota archaeon | reverse complement strand
CGTTAGTATGGGCACGATTGCAGCAAGAAAGGCAATGATGGTACTTGAGAATGTGAAAAACATCATCGCAATCGAATACATGTGTGCAGCACAGGGGCTTGATCTCCTATCGCCGCTGAAGCCATCAGATTCTCTTGCCAGGGCACACGCTGCCATCAGAGAAAGAGTACCCGTTCTTGAGGATGATAGAGAGCTCGGTTCTGACATCATGCAGATTCGTGAACTCATGGACTCGGGTGACATAGTGTCTGCCGTTAAGGCGGTCGCAGGCAGCCTTTTTGATGATTAGACTCTCTTGCATCATGATGGAAATCAGTATGAAAAGTACTCCAGAGAGAAATCGGGTTCTCTTCTAAGCAATCTCTGGAATTATCCTATCCACCTGATTCTATATCTTTGGAATAAACATCCCAACTTCCTGCTGATACCTAACGTATTCTTCTCCAAACTGTTCAATCAGTACTTCCTCCTCAGAAGCATGTTCACACGCCATCTTGTCTAGGTCTCTCTGGACCAACTGGAAGCGTTTTTCTCCCTCTATGCCTTAGCGTATCTCATTCCCTTCGGAGTGATGCCGTAGGTCTGCAGAGTTGAGTTTCCGGACCCGCATTTGGATGCGAGATGACAACCAACACAAGCAGAATGGCTCAACTCAGCATGGCTGCTCTTGGACAAGTATCCATGATCAACCAACATGCATATGATATCCTCAACGACCTTTACATGAACACCCACCTTTCTGGCGATGTGGGGCTTGTTGATGAGTCCATCTGCAATCATCTCTCGAAGAATCTCTCTAAACACACAACCACCCTCATGCAGGTGTTTCTCCCGCAGCGACTTCCTCCACCAGTATCTTGTGAGCCAATCCGCGACCAAGCGCAAGTTTCGAGTCCCGGACTTGAATAAGTGCTGGACCTCCGTCTTGTTCACGAATGACTCTCACAACCGTGCCCGGTGTGAGCCCAAGGGCGCACAGTCGTCGAACTACTTGCCTTTCCCGGTGTCCATCATCATCCCTAATTCCACAGAAGAAGTCGGTGATTGGCTTGCCTCCAAGGGGTCTGTTCTGACCCTCATCAGCCACTCCAAGTATCGTGCAGTCTATACCTGCGGCAACCGTACTTAGCCTTACGACCTTATGACCGGGAATTTCAACTGTCAGAATAGTTTCCATTGATGCACTTCCTTGTGGGCGTTGGTTGGGTCAACGCTCGTCCAATTCTGGATAACGAAGACATTATTCTGTTAAAGTTAGGATGGTCTAATTTATATAAGCATACCTAACGAGTGTGTTGTCGGTTTCTTGACACGCTCTCTTGAACACCAGCATGTCCTCTGGCGAAGAAGTCCTTGCGCAGGACCAGCAAGAACCGCTTTCTAAGCACAGTCGCCTTATTGGGAAGCTTTTATATAGGAGTTAGATACCACTAAATCTCCTAGAAGCACCTAACTTCTGGAGAGAGAGATTCTTTTGGAAACTAAACTGAGTGATTTGAGGCCCGGTAATACTGCAACCGTGACCAAGGTGACAGGATCCGGTGCTGTCAAGAGGCGTATCGCAGACATGGGAATCACTCCTGGCGCCCGTATCGAAATGATTCGGAATGCACCGCTGGGTGACCCCATCGAGTTCAAGGTGAGGGGCTATCTCCTGACCCTTAGAAGGAGCGAAGCCGAAGATGTGATGGTGTCTACGGAGGTGCAAATGTGACAGTGAGAGTAGCTCTCATCGGGAACCCAAACGTGGGCAAGAGCGTGATTTTCAACAACCTAGTCCCTGGCGCGCGTCAGCACGTTGGGAATTGGCCTGGCAAGACTGTTGAGAAGAAGACAGGCAAGTACAGATACAATGGTGAGGAATACGAGCTAGTCGACTTGCCCGGCTGCTACAGTCTAACGGCACGCGCCGTAGACGAATTGGTGTCGCGAACCTACATTCTTGAGGAGAAGCCTGATGTGGTTGTCAACATAGTAGATGCATCAAATGTGGAGCGAAATCTCTACTTGACTCTACTTCTAATGGAGCTCGAAGCCAACATTGTGGTCGCCCTGAACCAAATGGACGTAGCCAAGTCCAAAGGGTACACAATCCGCACGGAAAAACTTGCGTCACGATTGGGAATTCCAGTCGTTGAAACCATTGCTACACAAAAAGTAGGGATGGAGATGCTCAAAAAGGCCATCGAGAACGCGGCCAAGTCACCGAAACCTGCCTTCCTGACTTACCCGTCTGACATAGAGGACCTAATTGAGAAACTGGTCACTATCCTCAGTGTGGATGCATCCCTAGTGACTCATCACCCTGCAAGGTGGCTGGCGATCAAGCTGATTGAGAGAGACAAAGAGGTCCTTGAGATGATTCAGGGAACTGCATTGGATTCTAAGATTGAGGAGGTATTTGCATGAAACGTGTCAAGGCTGTACTTGGGGATGACCCCGAGATAGCATTCGCAGAAAAACGATACAATATGATTGGCGAAATCTTGGAAGAGTGCCTTACCAAAACCGAAACTGGGATGACGTTTTCAGACAAGTTGGACAAGGTGCTGCTGAACAAGTACCTTGGGATTCCAATATTCCTAATTCTTGTTTGGGCCCTATTCCAGTTCTCAATTGAGGCCTCAGGCGTGTTCATGGCAATCATTGAAACGGCCTTAGTGACTGTTGGCGAGTTCTTTGGGACTCTACTGGCAGGCAATGAAATGGCCGCATCCTTGGTGCAGGACGGGATTTTTGGTGGTTTTGCATTCATCTTACCATTCCTTGCCCCGATTTTCCTCATGTTCCTTGGCATAGCTTGGCTTGAGGATAGTGGCTATTTCGCTAGGGCAGCCTTTGTCATGGACAAGCTCTTGCGGAAGCTAGGAGTACACGGAAAGACATTCATACCCATGATGCTTGGATTTGGCTGCAACATTCCCGCTATAATGGCCTGCCGCAGCATCGAAGGTGAAAAGGATCGGATGATATCCATTCTGAGCAACCCATACATCTCATGCGGTGCAAGGCTGCCTGTATACGTTCTATTTGCAGCAGCATTCTTTCCTGGCTTTGAGGGGTCCGTCATATTCTCGATGTACATACTCGGACTCGCTGTCGCCATCTTCACGGCCTGGTTGCTTCGCAAGACTTTCTTCAAGGGGGAACCTGAGCCTTTCATAATGGAGCTCCCGATATACAGAGTCCCAACACTCCGAGCGTCTGTATTGCACATGTGGGAACGTGGTGTGGTCTTTCTGAAGAAGGCTGGCACTTGGTTGTTTCTTGGTGCGATTATTCTCTGGTTCATGTCAGCGTTTGGCCCTGCTGGCTACTTAGGGATTGATCCAGATGTATCTGTGTCATATACTGGGATCTTGGGCGGTCTGATTCAGCCGATCTTTGCACCTCTTGGATTCGACTGGCGCCTTGGAGCGGCTCTAATATTTGCTTTCCTAGCAAAGGAGATTGCAGTGGAGAGTCTCGGCATAATCTTCGCAATCGAAGGAGACATCGCAATCGGAGGTGCCCTAGCTGGTGTCTTCAGTCCAGCGACTGCTGCGGCATTCATGATATTCATCTTGCTGTACATACCATGCGTGGCTGCGGTGGGGACCATCAAATCCGAAACGAACTCTTGGAAGTGGACTCTATTCTCAGTAGTCTACTCAATCATCATAGCCTATGTCATTGCGGCTATTGCATTTGCATTGCTATCGGCGATTGGTCTGGGAGTCATTGGAGGTGCATGATAAATGGCAGTAGCAGACAAAAACAGTTCGGGTCTAGGACTCTATTCTCTTGTTGTAGGTTTAGTCTACATGCTTGTTGGTGGAGCACAATTTGTCAATGGATTCATTGGCTACGAAACTTGGATTGTACCTGGTGACTGGTTTCAAGGGCTTGTCTTAGTCATCATCGGACTGGTATTTTCATGGGGCTACGTTCTCATGAGGAAGGGTGACCAAGAGTGGGATTCCTATCTTGCAATTGGCTCATTGCTTGCAGGGATCATATTCGCACTCTATCTGTTCATGATGTTGGCGAATGGGCTTGGCTGGATGCTGGGTTTCGAGGATTGGTTGGAATGGACATTCATTGAGCAGTTCCAGCCGGGTTTGTGGCTGTTCATAGTCGCGATACCTGGAGCATACCTCACAATGAAGGAGCACGTATGGAATAAATCAATTCCTTAAGTTCTCAAACATCGTCCGATTCCGCCAAGGAAATGGGTGACATCAATCGGCGGTAGTGGATCCGGTCCCTGAACGGAATGTTCGGGGGCTAGTCTCTTTTTTTGGGTTATACAAAGTGCTTTCCGCATACGAATATGACCTAACGGGTGCATTGGAAGTTTTATTACACTCCGGGAATCTGTTTTCCATAGCGACTGGACAGAGCGTCTGTTCAAAAGAGAGTGATACTGTGCCAAGGGACTTGTCAACGACTCTGGAACATTACATTGAAACTATTCACGAACTGCAAAAGGAGTGGGGGGCTGCTAGTGTTACTGACATTGCGGAGAAGAGAGGAGTGAAGTCTCCAAGTGTCACATATGTCCTCCAGAAACTCAAGGCTCTTGGTCTAGTTCGCTATAAGAAATATCGCAGCGTCAGCCTGACATCTGCAGGCCTAAAGATTGCGAAGAAGTTTGAGAAAACACGTTCAACTCTCACATGGTTCCTGACTCTAGTCGGCGTGAGTGAAGAGGTAGCAATTGTTGACGCTTGTGAACTAGAACACCACATTCATCCAGAGACTATGGCCAGACTTACCGAGTTTACTGAGTGGGTGAAGGGCGCACCTAAGGACCTTAAGTGGGTTGAGCATTTCGAGGAGTATCGGAAGACTGGCAAACGTGTCAAGGAGTGCGCTGGGGATACGTGGGACTAGGTAATTTTGACGCCTACAGAGCAATAGCTCTACTAGGGGCCCAGCTTGGTGTGCACAACCTGACCATTTGCGATGACCGTATGAACAAGATTGACGCCGAATCTCCATGTAAGGAATTCGGGGCTGGGGCATTCAAGAACCAAGATGTCTGCTCTCTTCCCAGGCTCTAGACTACCAATCGTATGTCCCTTATCCAAGGCATGCGCCCCGTTTATGGTAGTGGCAGAGATCGCTTCTCTGGCTGTCATCTTCATCTTGTAGGTAGCCAGGGCAATTGTGAAGAATAGCGATTCATTCGCACAGTTTGGATTGAAGTCAGTGGCCAGAGCAACGGGGAGTCCCATCTCTATCATGTAGCGGGCACGAGCATATGCAGTGTTTAGACTGAATGCAGTAGCGGGAAGTAATGTGGCAATTGTGCCGGCCTTCAACATGGCTTCAAGACCCTCATCTGAAGCCATCAATAGATGGTCTGCGGAAACCGCGCCGACCTCTGCAGCAAGTCCGGCACCACCCAGTTGTACAATCTCGTCTGCATGCACTTTGAGTTTCATTCCGGCTTCCTTGGCAGCCAGCAGAATCCTCCGCGATTGCTCGATATCAAAAACTCCTTTCTCACAGAAGACATCACAGAACTCCGCAATCCCTAGTTCTGCCACAGCAGGTATCATTTCATCGATGACGACGTTTACGTAATCATCTGTCTTTCCTTCGTGCTCTGGAGGGACTGCATGAGCTCCTAGGAATGTTCTGGTGATTCCCATGGGCAAAAGGTCACTGAGGTCTCCCACAGCTTGAAGCATCTTCACTTCATCATCACGACTTAGCCCGTAGCCGCTCTTGACCTCCACAGTTGTTGTTCCGCTAGCAAGCATGCTCTCTCCGTAAGTGAAAGCGGTATGGCAGAGATCTTCTCTGCTAGCTTGGCGCGTTGCCCTGAGAGTATTCAGGATGCCACCCCCAGCCTCAAGAATCTCCATGTAGGTCTTACCTGCGAGCTTCATGGCGAAGTCGTTCTCGCGAGAACCACCAAATGCCAAGTGTGTGTGACTGTCAACAAGTCCGGGCATGGCGAACATACCCGGGAATTCAACCGCGGGCAGAACTGGCTCCTCATCAATTTGGGCGACGACATTTTTGGTGGTGCCAATAGCCAGTATAATACCATCCTTGATAGCAATGGCGCCGTCTTCTATTATGGCCAAGTCTTCAAGTTCATCGCCAGTCTTAGGATGGTCGCTATTTCCAGCCAATGTGGCCAGCTGACC
>JAUWOA010000097.1 GCA_030612365.1 Candidatus Thorarchaeota archaeon | reverse complement strand
GAGAAGCAAGTGAAAAGGAACGTTACTTGGAGTTCTACGGAGTCGACATCTCGGACCAATCCATCTACGATTTGATCTTGAACACGGAGAAGTATGACCTACAGGGGGTCATCAAGGTTTTAACAACAGCCATTGAAACCTTCTTGGAGCAGTCTGGTGATACAAAAGGGTGATTGCGTTCAAAGCGCAATGCTGATATTGCCATCGCTTGTCGCAAATCATGTTCTCCCAGTCCGCAGGGATGAAGCCCCGAGGTGACTTTGAGGCAGACCCAAGACAAGGTGAGGTGTACTGACAATGACGAATCTATATGAAACAGGCAGAATATGCGTAAAGACAATGGGCCGTGAGGCGGGAAGTTACTGCGTAGTAATAGACCAGCTCGAGGGAAGCCAAGTGTTAATCACTGGACCCAAGAATATCAATGGAGTGCGTAGGCGTAGCTGCAACATCCGTCATCTGGAACCCATAGACACTACGATCCAGATTGAGAAAGGTGCTGAGGATGAAGTGGTTGAGAAAGCTCTTGCCGATGCAGGGCTTACAGAGAAATTCCGTAAGAAGATTCGGCTCTCAAGTTAAGCGACCTAAGCAGGGAGTGATCTGTTAATGTCAGGACGACTTCCTACGGATCAACCCAGGGAAGTTATACAGAAGGCGAAGGCCACTACCAATCCAGACCACGGATTCGAATCACTCGACACACTTCCGATGGAGTATCTGCTGAAGAACGGTGTAGTCAATCTGGACAAGCCAGCTGGACCCACGAGTCATGAAATCGCAACCTGGGTGAGAAATATACTGCATGCGGACCAAGTCGGCCACGGAGGCACACTTGACCCTGCAGTTACTGGAATTCTGCCTATGGGCATTGGCAATGCTACGAAAGTGATGCAGGCGCTGCTCCCTGCAGGAAAGGAGTATATCTGCATTCTAGAACTCCACAAAGAAACCTCAGAAGACGCCATCCGCACTGTGGTCAAGGAGTTCACTGGAAAGCTATACCAACGACCACCCTTGAGGTCCGCAGTCAAGAGAGTTCTCCGGGTGAGAGAGGTCTACTACAACGAGATTATCGAAATCAGTGGTCGTCTGGTCTTGTCCAGAGTTGGCTGTCAAGCAGGCACCTACATCAGAAAGCTCTGCTTTGATATTGGCGAAGCACTCAGCATGGGAGGCCATATGAGAGAACTCAGACGGACACGAGTAGGCTCATTCAGAGAAGACGAACATCTCTGTAGCCTATTTGACCTCAAGGATGCTTATCATTTCTGGAAAGATGATGGTGATGAAACAGAGCTGAGGAAATACCTCCTTCCGATTGAATTCGCACTTAGCCATCTGCCGTTTCTGGTCTTGCGGGATAGTGCGGTAAATGCAATATGCCACGGAGCAGACCTAGCTGCAAGTGGCGTAGTCAGTCTTTCTAGTGGCATCAAGAAGGGAGACCTCATCTTGCTGAAAACCCTCAAGGGAGAGGCTATAGCCATTGCGAGGAGCTCTGGAACGAGTGATTGGCTAGTAAAGGCCCGCAGCGGAATAGTGGCTACGATAGATCGCGTCTTTATGGAGAGAGGCAGATATCCGTCCATGTGGAAGAAGAGAACACCAAAAGGAACTGCATAATCATTCTCACAGGAAAAAGATATGGAGCGAACCTCTTTATGCGCAGAAGTAGAAGATATGATTGGCCCTGGAGCGAAAGCGCGACTGACGGTACTCATCCCTCGGGGTGAGAGCTGAGGAAGCTCCCGACTACATGTCGACGCCGGTCCTGCGCAAGCAGGGAGGCAAGAGCCTCGCTCTGGGAACAGAAACGACACGTCCAAGCAGGATGTGACGATGATGCGGAGCCAAAATCAATCCGCTGAGGATCTGCTTGGCAACGTTGAAACGACCCATCACCGGGTAGCAATTCCAAGAATACGTCGTCGAAGTGTCGACCGGAGGCGTAGGGTAGGAAGCATAGTTCGATGTCGCAAGGCCTCTTTTGGGTGACCGATAGAGGCGGAACAAAATTGGGGCTACTCTTCGGACCAGGGCCATCTTACTGCGTCGTGTCCATACAAGTATCGGCTAAGTATGTTCATAACTCGTGCACATTCTTGCGATGCCACACAACGGCGACAATAGCCACAATAGCTGCTGTGCCGATCAGTCCTCCGAGGAGGTAGATTGTCAAATCATAATCTGCATCGACAAAGAAAACCTCGTGAAGCACCTGAATCAGTTCGCCATCTAGTGTGATTGACATTACTATCTGCGTGGGAATTTCGCCGTGTTCCCAAGTGTTTGGGTCTGGCTCCTCGCGGGACACTACCTGAGAGATATTGGCCTCAGTGACAATCTCCCAATGCATCTCCTGAAGCAGATCGGACGCATCTGGACTAGACCACAGAACTCCTCTATGCGGAGAGTCCCCGAAAGTCAAAGACCCGCCCGTATAAGTGTACGACCACAGGTGTGCTCTCAAAGGAGAACTTCCAGCGGGGCCACACCTGTCCCAAGCCGTAACGTTCAGTCCCCGAGTAGCATTCTCATCCATCGCTGTGGATAGCGCTGTCTTCAGCGAGTCAATGTAATTACTGCCAGACATCACTTCGAGGGCGGTGACCTGCACAATGACATTATCTTCGTACATGCATTCTATTAACAGCTCGATGTAGAACGATTCGTTCATCCCCACTACAGTGATGTAGTCCCTTCGAGGGCATGGCATTATGAAGAGAAGTTCATCTTCGTGATGCTGCATGAGGTCTACCACGGTTTCATTATCCATGAGACCTGAGGAGTACTGCTCGACTCTCTGCCATACGTCAGCTCCGATGAACAGGATGTCAGTATTGTCAACGTTGAGTGTGACATTGTTGATCTGTCCTATAGAGTCATAGCCGGAAATGCTAGCGCAACTGGTTCTGTCCCATGAAGTTCTAAGGTCGCCTGATGAGATCGGTGCCATCAACAGGATGGCGACCATGAACGCAAGAAACTGACCCATTTTCATCATTTCATCCTTCTAGACCGCTCTATTTGATTCTCGTATGGGCCTCCATGATCTCCTTCTGGACTTCCACAACCTCGCCACTAGTGCGGCAGTTCATGTAAGCATCAAGCCATTCTCTATTCAATGTCAAGAACGAAGGGCCCCACTTGAATATCGACATGATGTCCTCTGCAATGTCTTTCATTCCCAGAATGTATACTGCAGCAGCCACAGCTTCAGCTGTTGAGAGTTTGATAGGTTTGTACGTGTTGATTGGATTGGCTGCCAGAAGATATGGAAGAGACCTCTGCCCGCCCTGACGAGCCCTGTTGAACACAGCCTCAGCCTGCTTCCAGGAGCAATCAAGTGCCACGAGCCCGGACTTCATTACGGGTATTCTGTCTGCAGGGGATAGAGCTATCTCAGAAATTGGGTTGAGAACAATGGAGCCACGCGGTATGCGCCGCATATCCTTGACTATCTTGGCCTTGCCCATCCTGTCAAGACGAATTCCAGTGCATTTCTTGGGGTCACACTGATTCGCATGGTATACCAAGAGCTTCGGGGTCTCGTTAGTCTTCTGTTTCATGAGTAAATCTCATAGGACACAACAGATTTCTATGTTGCCATGGCTCACTAGGTGAGGATATGGAGTATGTTGTTCAAGCCCGGAGAATCTTGCGAGATATGTGACTCACGAGAAGGTGTGCTTGAACAATGTTCCATGTGTGGAGCTTATTCCTGTGAGAACTGCAGAGATGATGAAGAGAAGATATGTTTGACCTGTCAGGAAGCAAGGTGTTTCATCTGCGCAGAGTATCTTGCGTCAAGGGCGTGTGATAGGTGTGGCCGACTGGTCTGCGAGGACCACGGAGTAAAAGTGAACGAAGTCACCGTCTGTGATTTATGCCGGGCGAATGAAACATGACAATGACTGCAGTTCACCTCGGAATGGACGATATCGACAGCCCGAGAGGAGGCTGCACGACGCACTTTGCCAGTCTTTTAGTTGAAGAACTAACCGAGGTGGGAGCCAATTGGCTGGACTATCCAAATCTCATTAGACTGAACCCAAACATTCCGTACAGAACACGAGGCAACGGTGCGATTGCTCTTAGGTTCGAAATTGAAGCCGCAGATGTGGACCGAATTTTACCAAGATCGAACCTGCTACTCAAAAAGTACCTAAAGGAGGACTACCCAAACACCAACCCCGGAATGGTCATCGCGACAGGAGATGTCCCGGTTGATTTGCTCGGTTTCTCCAAGCTCACCCTCTGGAGAACTGTGCCCGTGGCATTGGCCCGAAGATTGGTGGCCAAGTTAGCCCTTCCCTACATTGCAATCGGAAATGGGAGGGGTCTCATAGGTGCGCTGTCAGCCATAGGGAACCCATTACTCCAGGATCACACCTACGAGTACATAGCATACCGCTCGATTGAACTGACCTCTAGGGCACGAGGAGTTGTTGTGGATTCGGTGCTCAAGATGAACCAAGAATTCGGAGACCGCTTGTTTTCCAATATCGACTCCTCAACGCAGAAGATATTGATTGAGCCTCATGGCCCGGACCCAGTCATCTATGGAATCAGAGGGGAAACCCCACTGGACGTGATAGCGGCTGCAGATCTAGTCCAGAGTAGACAGGACAAGGAACGTTGGATGGTCTTCAGGACGAATCAGGGTACAGGTGCACATCTTGATCACAGAGTGCGCCTTTCGGATATTAGACCGTACATGGCCGCTGTGGTGGAAGGAGAAGTTACAGCAAAATCAAAGATAATCGAGGGCGGCCATGTCATCTTCACGATAACAGATGGTCCCACCAATGCAGAGTGTGCAGTGTATGAACCAACAGGTGACTTCCGAGAAATAGCAGCAATGCTCATTGAAGGAGACAAGGTAAGCCTAGATGTGGGAGTTCGGCCCGCGTCAAGGATGCATGGCTTAACATTGAATGTCGAAGGGCTTGGAATCCTCCAACTAGCAAACGAAGTCATTCTTGTTAATCCGATATGCCCCCATTGTCTGAAAAGAATGAAGAGCGCTGGCAAGGAAAAGGGCTTCAAATGCATCAAGTGCGGTTTCAAAGACCCTCAGGCGAAGAAGACAGAAAGCCTAGTTGAGAGACAATTGAAAGCCGGCATGTATCTGCCACCTCCAAGAGCTCAGAGACACCTGACTCGACCGAAAGATAGGATGGAACGAAAAAATGAGGGCATGCCGAGTAATTTTGTCAACAAATGGCACGACCCCTAAAACACTGCAACATTGAGGAGTATTGGAACTCCTGAGAAACAAGCTGTGCTAGACTCTGCGTCCACGACGGCCGCCGGGCTTTCTTGTTCCGTCATGTGGAATGGGTGTGACCTCGTCTATGATGCCTATCCTCAGACCTGCACGACTTAGAGCACGAATGGCTGCCTGAGCTCCGGGTCCGGGTGTCTTTGGTCCATGACCCCCAGGAGCTCGAACGCGTATGTGTATGCCGTAGACGCCTTTGTCCTTAGCCTCGCGTGCGGCCTGAAAGGCTGCCTGCATTGCTGCGTGTGGTGAGGATTCATTTCTGTCTGCTTTCACCATCATCCCACCAGAGGTCCGTGCGATTGTTTCTGCTCCGGTTATGTCTGTTAGATGGACAATGGTATCGTTGTATGATGCAAAAATATGTGCAATGGCCCACTTGTTGCGATCGTCTTCCCTACTCATCTTCGCTTGCCTCCTCCTTGCCTGCGTCTACCATCCCGACGCCCGCGGAAGCGGTCGTCAGACTCATCCACTTCCTCAGGTGGCTGTAATGCTCTTAGTGCGGCATCTGAAGCAGCAATCCTAGCAGGATGTGATTCGCTGTTCAATGCGGATTTCGGTGTGAATAGCAAGCGCTCTTCTTCGTCCACATTCATTATTCTACGTGGAGTGGTCACTCTTGCTCCATCCAGTGCAATGTGTCCATGCGTTACAAGTTGACGCGAATGATGCACAGAGCATGCAAGGCCCTTTTTGAAGATGAGCGTCTGAAGTCTACGGTCCAGTATGTTTTCTAAGGTTAAGTCTAGAATATGGTCCAGTGATGGTTCAGTCCCGAGAACTCCGGTTCGGACTAGTTTGTCAACGAGTTCTTTTTCTTGCAGTGCACGCTCATCAAGTGATAGAGCAAGTAGGTTACGCGCTTGGCGTCTGTAGCGAGATAGATCAGTTTTATGCTTCCAGAGCTCTTTCTTATTACGAAGCCCGTAGGTACCTATCAGATTGAGCTCTTGCTCAAACCTGTCACTGTCAAAAGGACGTTTCGGAGTTACGTACTTCTTCTTCTGCCGACGCGGATCACCCATTACTCATTACCTCGGGTTGTAACTCTCGCCCTTGATACCCCCACGGCCATTCCTTTACGTCCGGTAGTCCTGGTGTGTTGTCCTCGAACCTTTAGACCAAGAGAATGTCTGAGGCCCCGCCACGACTTGATTCGCCTCAAGCGCTCAATGTCACTTCGGTGTGCGAAATCAAGATCTGAGCCGATAAGATGAAGCATCCTGCCGCTCATTCTATCCCTTGGCCGGTTGACATACCAATGAGGTAAACCTGCCTTCACCGGGTCTGAGATAATCGTTTCGATCTTGGAGATGTCTGCATCAGTCATATGACCTAGTCTAGTAGAGGGGTCCATACTTAACTTGATGATGATGGCCTTCGAGAAACGAAGTCCAACTCCACTAACTTTAGTGAGCCCTTGCAGTAGGTTTTCCTGGCCGTCTATATCCTTGCCAGACACTCGTACGATATGTCGATATTCTTCAGACATGGTCTCTAACCTCATTCGGACTGGGGTGAGGCTTGTTCGCCTCTTGAAGATGCCTTATAATAGTTGGCATCAAGACTCGGCTTCGCCGGTCCATTCTAGGCCTCGAATCGTGTGTTCGCATCAACATCAGTCACTCAAAAGGCCACAAACTAACGGAATCTTCTAGGGGATTGCTAGAACTCTGATGCAATGATGTTGTAGTTGGGAGTGCGAGATGCTTCACCGAGTCATACTAAGAGAAAAGATGAAAAGCAGGAGACGTCAGGAACTTGAGTAAGCCCGGATAGCCAAGCGGCTACGGCGGCAGCCTGGAATCGACGGCCCCATGAAGGCTTGTCGAATAGGCAGCTGCTCTCCTTTGGGAGGCATGAGTTCGAAGTACAGCGTATTGCATGCGTACGAACATATCTCATTCCGGGCGCCATTCTTTCCTCTTCAAGGAGTCACAGGACTTGTGCCGCGGATGCTCTTGCTATCCGACAAGGTTACTTCATCGACATAGTTGGTGAGTATCATCTCCTTGACAATATCGAGATCGCGGGTGTGCCCCAATATCCACA
>JAUWOA010000111.1 GCA_030612365.1 Candidatus Thorarchaeota archaeon | reverse complement strand
GATCGCATGACAAGAGCCTACCTAGACCTCTGGACCGGGGTCAGCCGAACTCCTGAAGTATAGACAACTAACTCCGTCTATCACACCATACATCGACTTGGGGGCAAGTGACTTCAACAGTCGGAAGTCAAGCTCATTGACTTCTCTCACCGCAAAGAGCATGACAATGAAGAACAAAAAGGCTAGAGCGAGCCAGAATAACAGCCCAAAAGCATCTGTGGGTGCGATGAAAGCAACAAGCATTCCCGATATCGACGAAATTACTACAATCTTCAGTACTGACACAGCCACGGAACTCAGTCCTGATACACCCTTCTGACGAGTCCGCCCAAGCGCAGTCAGGAAGAGGAGCAGGATGTAGACAGACCGGATCAGGGCTGAACCGAGAAGGCCAAGCCACTGAGTCAAGTACCAGCACCCCAGAATCTCGAATGCAATCACTGCTAGACCTACAACTACGAAGAAACGAGCCTCACCCATTGAACGCAGAACAGAGTGGAGTGCGTAAGTGGCACCCCAGAGTGCGTATGACACAATCAGAACCGAGAACGACAATGATGCGTTTGGGAAGCTGGCGTAGGCTGAACCAAACAACATGCCAAGTACTGGACCTGAATTCAACGAAACAATGATGGAAATGGGGAGCAAGAGAATCATGACATACCTGAGAAGAGCAGCAACAACCCGACCCATTTCCTGACCGCCATCCTCGTCCCCTGCAAGGCCCAGTCTGATGTTTGTTAGAATCGGGTAAAGAGAGGTCGAAACAGCGAGAGCCACGAAGCTCATGAGAAAGAGCGCGCCAAGCAGAACATCATAGACCCCTAGAGAAGACAGGTCTGTGAGATGCAAAAGTATGACCCTGTCAATGCTCTGGATTGTGACATCGATTGCCTGAAACACCAAGCTAGGAAGCGCAAAGGCAAGAACAGGAGCCATCTTCATAGCTGTCGAAGAATCAGGGATTCCCTTTGTGGCGTACGCACCATAGATGATTACTGCAACAAGCTCGCTAGCCAACCAGCCAATTACAACTCCAGCTACGCCAACGCCCATCATCACCAATTGCACCGACACAGACAGACGAACGATATCAAAGACAATCCGGCCCGCCGCGAGGCTGCGAACACGATACCTAGCCAAAAGCACCGAGTCTAAGAAGACTTCAAGAGCGGAGAACGGGACAATGATGAGGACCAATAGAACCAGTTCAGAGGACACTATGCTGGTTCCGAGGACCAGTGGCGCTGAGAACAGAACTATGAGGGAAAGAAGGCCCGAGAATACTAGAATATATCCTACCGACTTCCTAACGAACCCCTTGATTCGTCCCTGCTGCCCCTCGCTCTCCGCCTCCGGAATGATCAGAGGAGAGGCATGGTTCAACCCCAATGCTCCCAGAAACTGCATGTAACCAAAGATGATTCCGAGAACTGCAATCTGGCCCATCTCTGCGGGAATAAGCAGACGAGTCAGCACCATCATAGTGATCATCCGCATAGATCCAGATATCGCGGCTTGCACCATGAACGCTGATGTTCCCCTTGCAGCTCGGGAAGCGATTTCAGTCATAGCAGTACACTCAGATGAGTTTTCTATCTCGTAATCGAGCACCAGTGATGATATCGCCCTTAAAATTTGCGTGCAGATTTCGTTCCTGCATCCCGTTGCCCGAAACCTATGCAATCCTGGACATCAATGTCCTTGACTGATGTTCGGTTCCTGATTCATTGAGGTCTGCTCTGCAGATCCTACTGGATCTGTGATAAGTTTCACGTCCTCTCTACAGGCGTTTTCTGTTTCCATCCAACTGGCGGCGACCAAATTTCATGCGCGCCCTAGCAATCAGCATTGAACGTCCACACCATTCAATCCTGAGCAGTATGTTATAACCCCCTACAAAACGTGCAAGATTGTACGAGTTCTTGGCATCTGTTGCATACCCTGTCCTCTCATACAATTAAGTAAGCATGTGAGAATAAAAGCTCGTACAGAATTTTGCAGCTTTCTTACATTTCCAGCTCTGAATGATTTAGGAGGTTCATTTGGGAAGATGGCTGCTTTCATCTACTCCGGATGAAGAGATTTGGTCCAGACTTGGAAATGAACCAATGGCGTTTCATCCTTACTCTGTTTGAAGCGATAGCAGTTGCGAACGTACGTCATAACTCTTCTGGGGCCATAATGACATCGTCAATCCCATGTTCCTTGACAAAACGCTTCAAATCGTCATCAATTGTGAGGAACCTACAATTATTGTTCAGACACATAGCATAGAGAAGATTATCAATCATGTCTTTATGGCCTTCTTGATAGAACACAAGAGCATCTAGATGATCTTCGCCTCTTGTTGAGAGTGCTGTGTAGTAACCAGTTCTCGTGATACTCAACATCCCTTTTCTAAAGGTGTTAGCCTGGTAATTTCCTTGTTTCATCTGCTTAATAGCAATCCAACTACTCTCAAGCAGACTCACATCCGAGTAGAAAATCTCACTATCCTCTAGATTGATTGAACCAATTGCGTTCATAACCCGTTCTTCTACCTGAATGCCCAGAGTAGGTCGAAGGAAGGAGGTATCATGAAGAATCCTCTGTGTATGTTTTCTGGTGCTCAATGCTTACGGCCTCCATTTCTTCTAGTGTCATGGAAGCGAACTTCTCTCCGTGCAATGCGAGCGTTATAGGACTATGAATTGGTTCGATTACTATCCGATTTCCCTCTACTGTAATCAGAATCTTCATTCCAACCGTTCATTGTAGGTTGTACAAAGTTGGACACCGAAGTCTAGTACGTCCAGAAAACGGCACTGGACTACTCCGTGAGGAACCTTCACAGGTGTGTCATATTCCTCAGAGATCAATGTCGTATTGCTCTATATAAAGCCCACAATAGAAATCCAGGTATGTCCAACTTTGGAGCAGCTGTTTGAAACCCTGAGCCTGGCTTCATCGACAACTGCTTTTGGAAGGTATATCGTACGTTTCTTCCCGATTCGACTCTCTATAGTCAGACCCATTGTCTATTACCTGACTTCCCATACTTATTCTGACATAGCATAATTGGCCTGATTGAATATTAAAGTCATGGTTCTTGGGCCTTTGATGTATTACCTTCCTATGCAATCGACCAAGTTGATCAAATGTTTGTTCCTTTTCTTCCAATGGAAAGAGGTACAGATCTTAGACGGAGAGCGCGGTGCCATCGTCAGGTTGCCCGATCCGAACGGACGGTTGCCGTTGCCCGAAACTCATACAATCCTGGACATCACTGTCCTTGACTGATGTTCGATTCCTGATTCATTGAGGTCTGCTCTGCAGATCCTACTGAATCTGCGACTAGTCTCACGTCCTCTCCACAGGCGTTTTCTGTTTCCATCCAACTGGCGGCGACCAAATTACATGGATGCCCTAGCAATCTGCATTGAACATCCACACCACTCAATCCTGAGCAGTATGTCATAACCACCTACAAAATGCCTAAGATTGCACAAGTTCTTGGCAGCTGTTCACAACCCTTACATAGTGGCTCAATGCACCCATCCTACCCTCTTCATAATTGCCGCCCTCCACCATCTCTTTTCAAAATCATACATAGGTTCTCTTTTGGGTTTAGCGTGAAACCATATCAGTGACGAGGTCCTAGCGAATATTCAAGAGGTTGTTTCTAATCTCTCAAATCGGCTAGTATTGTTTTTACAAGATTCTTCTCCCTATGAGCTTTTGAATCTCTTATAATTTTGTACAGGTCTTCATCCATGTTTCCTAAATACTTGTATTCATCTAGTACTTTTGCTATTACCTCTTTTTCTGAGGGCAAGCTTCCTCTGCGGACGAGGCTTCTGAGATCTTCCCAGTCATAGTCACCTTTTTCTACCTTATCCAAGAATAATTCTGAATTGAATGGGTCTCTTGCATTCCAACATTTTACAACCACTAACGCTTTGATGGTATCCCTATTATAAGGTCGTCCAGCGAATATGTATAGGTCGTACAGGTCTCTACTTCGAACTCTTTGAAACGCTGCTCTAATTTTTTCAGACAGAACCTCATCCCTTTGCATACATTGTACAGGAAAACTTTGGAATTCGCAATACTTAAAGTACATCTCATTCTGTAGAGGAATCTTTGAGGGAGGAAAGACCGGTTGTTCTCGGAAGCTGACTTGAAGTTCGAAGACGGTTCCTGAATTCCAGTCGTGGGAGTATCGGACCACAGCTAGATAGGATTCCGGAGTCAGGTTCTCGTCCTCTATTGTGAAATCTATGTTATACCATCTCTTCTCGTTTAAAAGGGCCCTGACCTCTTCTCTGAGCTCCTCAGGTCTTATGTCAATGCTTGTAAAGTCGAGGTCCATCGAGAATCGGCCTGTGTTCCCAAAGTATATCTTCTTTAGGCAAGTTCCGCCTTTGAAGCCTAGCCTCGGAAGTATACGTTCAGACATGATGCGTAGGACATAGGTTAGAACTATGTCCCGCTCAGCCATGTCTTCCGGCACCCCGCCTGAGCGGGCGTAGAAGGCTACATGTTTTCTCTCCAGCACCATGACTCACCTTATCTCAATCTCGCTTAGCAGCTGAGATCTCGGGACGTTGTTAATTATACTCCACTTCTTGGATAGCTTACCTGTCTTCTTCCTCTTGGAATCCAAGTAAATGACCGTACCTCCTACAAGGTCTAGTAATATATTCTCTAGTTTGTTTGATAGCGGCTTCACGATGCCTTCTTCGGTCAAAAAAGAGATTATGAAACCCAATCTCTGTATCAAGGAGTGGGAGTTCATCTCTACTGCATATTTAACAAGCTTATCCTTATTGACTCGAGAAAGGCCCCGCCATGTAATTCCCGCCAGCTGCTCTACTCCACCGGCATATTTCGGTTTGTCGAAGGAGTCTACCATTGATTTTTCTGGCTCGGCTATGTTCACCTTTGTATCAAAAATGACTTCTTTCCTGTAACCGAAGAACTTGTTCGTGGATAGAGTTATGAATTTAAAATTGCTGCCTGACCACTCGAAATCTGGCTTCTTCTTAGTGGTCGCAATAAATACTGTGTAGGGGATTTGCGTTGTGAGTCCATAATGGCTGTTGGACGTGTAATAGCTGAAATAGTATGGCTCGATTAGAGAGGCGCCTATGACGTAGGAATTTGTAGGTGGTATTTTATCAGGGTAGCCGTAGCTTAGGGGAATAAATTGGTATAGACCTTGGGAAACTCGCTCTATCCACTTCTTATCTTCGAGTTTGTGTAGCAACAGATATGCATAATTCGCTGTACAATCAAAGACCTCCTGAACATCAGAAGGACGGATGACGGTCTTGTTTTCAGACTCCCAAATGGTAATCAGCTTAGCTTCATTCGGCGAAAGATGCAGAATTTCGTGCTGTCTCTGTAGCTCAAATTCGCTCAATTGTAAACCCTTTTCACTTGTTATCCCGATCTGCTTAAAGGTCAGCAGCTTCACTGGAATCTTTTCAATCTCTTCTCTCACGGAGGCCTCTACTTCGGGGCCAACCACTATCAGCTCGAACCTCTTCAATGTGGGTTCAATGTTGGAGATTGCCGCATACATATTGATTATCTGGTCGAGCATGGTGCGTCCCATCTTTTTAGAGGTGACTTCCACGAAAACGTCGGTATCGTCGTTCTTCTTGAAGTGAAAGTCGACAATAATTCGACCGGGCAGGACCTCGTTTACCGCAACGAGAGAGTGTTCTCTGTATATTCGGGGGATTTCACGAGACACGTAAGCTTCTAAGGTATCTTCCATACTCGTCACTTGAGTGAGGAGGGTATTAAATGTTATAAATTTTTCTTATTTCCTTAGTGTAAGAATATAATTTTCTAAGATTCTCAGTATTTTTTATAATTAATTCCTCTAGGGAGTCAAGGAAAAATGTATGCATATTCAAGAATTCATTCCTTCTGTAATCTCGTCTAGCGAGAAAATGCAGTCATTCTCTCAGACGGCACTTTTGCAATTGCTGAGGATTACGATAGCGCAAACTGGACTGCTATCGATTTTATTCTGAATTCTTGCTTGGCAGCTTCTTCACAAGAGAACATAGAATAGCTGCAACTCCTGCAGCTAGGACCATCATCACTGTCATTGATACGAGCCATTCCAACAAACTCCCTCCGAATAGCACCCAGTCCAGAAAACCACAAACCGGTCCCAGCGGCAGCATAATACTGGTTATTTGCCAAGTGGATTCGTCGTCGCAGACAAGAAATAGAGTGATCCAATAAGTCAAGACTATACTTTCTACTACGGGAGTGATGTGAGGCGTAACCACGCAAACCTGTCCACCCTACCAACTTCTGCTTTTATCACAGCTGCACTGGAGATACCCACTCCTGAGTCAAACGCAATGGAACTCAATAGGTCATCAATGCACAA
>JAUWOA010000012.1 GCA_030612365.1 Candidatus Thorarchaeota archaeon | reverse complement strand
ACGGTATCTTGTTTCGCTTTCGCGCAGTTCCTCTTCCGCACGTCGGCGGAATGTTATGTCTCGAATGTACTCGATGATTCCCGTTATTTCGCCCGTTTCTCTGTCTCTTAGTGGGAACGAATGAAGATCCAGCCATCCAATTGCTTTGCCGCTGGCATCCCTCCTTTGTACAATTGCGGAAGCGGCTTTGCCTGTTTCCAGTGTTATTTCTGCTGGACAATTCTCACATGGATCGGAACCACCATGTGCTTCATAGCACTTCTTGCCAACCAATGGCATTGCTTGGGCGTACCATTGTTCCATCGTTGGATTAACACGAAGAATTGTTTTTTTCGAATCGAGGACGTTGATGCCATCTTGGATGCTGCTGAATACACTAGACAGAAAGCGCTCATTTTCCCGTAATGCATCTTCAACATGACGAATCCCAGTTATGTCCGTGATGACTGCATAGGAGCCCATGTGCAAACCATTCTCACCAACAAGCGGAGCGCCTGATACAATAGTTGGAACCAGTTTGCCATTCTTTGATAACCATTCAAGTTCGTATTGTGAAGGAAGGCCCTCGGTCCTTTTTCTGACATTATCATTCAGAATTGCACGGTTCTTCTCATCTACGAATCTTACAAGTGAATGACCTACCATCTCGTTAGGCTCATATTCCAACATGGATGCCCAACGTGCGTTGACATAGGTGAGTCTGCCACCCTTATCGATAACCCCGAATCCGTCATTCATACTATCAACAAGAGCTCTATATCGAATCGATTCTTCTTCAAGACTTGCGATTCGCCTTTCGTTCGGCGTATTAGGAAGTTCACCGGGCATAACATCCCAACCTAGTCCAGTCTAAAGGTTCCAAGATGCCTGAGATTACCCCGTGTATATAGCTTTGTCGGGTGTCTTGACTAGCCTTTTCAAAGTGCCATGCAATCCTATCTTCTAGTAGGACTCAGGAACGGTGCGAGCTGCTTCATTGCTCCTGCGATTTGGGGATGGTTAGCTTGAATGTTGTCTTCTCTGAGGGCTCAAGTGTGATCTTCCATTTATGAGCATCTACTATTTTCTTGACAATTGTAAGTCCTATGCCACCCCCCTTCTTCGTTGTGAAGCCGCGATCAAAGATTTTTCCGCGATCCTTCTTGGCAATGACTGTTCCATCGTTTGAAATCAATAGTGAAACCCTCCCTTCCCCTTTCTCTGCCTTGACTTCAATCACATTCGGTTTTCCGTGCTGTATTGCGTTTCCAATTAGGTTCTGTACAACTTGTTTCATCTTCTCACGGTCACAGCTGACTACTGGCAATTTCTGTTGCTTGAATCGGATGCCTTTGGGCACAATAGTTGCTGCAATTTCAGCGACGAGCTTATCCAAATCAACCGGATGGATTTTTCCGATCACATGACCCGCGTCAGCGAGAGCAATGGATTGTTCAAGCATGGTAGCCATTCCCCTAGCCAAGTTCGTTATCTCTTGAGCACGTGATTGCTCATATTCTTCTTCAAGCAGGTTTGCGTATCCTATGATTGCATGTAACGAGCCTCTTAGATCGTGACCCATAGTATGTGCGAATTCACTGAGCTCTTGCTTTTGTTTTAGGAGTACAGACTGGGATTTGGCTCTTTCAGTGAGATCCTCCATGAAGACCAAGACTCTCGACAGAGATTCCTCATAATCTGGCGGGACGATGAGCTGCACGAGTAGATGTTTGGTTTCGCCGGACAGATTTAGCATCGTTGCCTCTTTTGCGAAGTATTGCTTGCCTCCGGTGATTGCAACAATCTCTTCTCGAAACATATCCAATGCATCCTCGAGAATAATGTCACCTAAGTTCCCGAGAACATGAGCTTTACTTCTCACGTTATGCAAGTCAATTGTGGCCTGATTCACGTCAATCAGTTTCACAAGTTTCGTACACTTGGTGACTTCATCAGGATTTTCCAGGAAGAACTCATTGATATCCTTGATTCCGGACGCCCGAAGATTGTCAACATACCTCCTGACTTCTGAAAAATCCTCTATCCATATCGATACAGGTGAATTTTCGAATATACTGCGATGGCTACTCTCACTCTCCTTGAAGGCTTGCTCTGTCTTCTTCGTTTCGGTGATGTTTACTATAACGAAGACTGTGCTCTCACCATCTTGATGCAGGTCTATTCCACAAGAGAACCAGTGTCTTTCGTCGCCCGCAGGCATAGAATACTCCGTGCTTGTGTGCTTTCCAGTTTTTCGCACTTCAGCTGACAATTGTGATAACTTTTCAGCTGCGACTGGAGGCAGGATTTCATTGATGTTGCGTCCCATGAACCTGTTCGGTTTAGCAGGGAGTTCCATAGAGCTAGATGGATAGAATTCCACGAATACATCATCTTTGTTTAGCACGAAAATCGTGTCGTTTAGCGATTGAACGAGGGTGCGATGCTTTTCTTCGCTCTCCTTGAGAGCTTCCTCTGCGATAACTTGTTCTGTTATCTCTCTGGTCACTTCTACTACTCCGGTTAGAGTGCCGTCCTCATCGCGCATTGGATAGCCTCCAACAGACCACACCTTACCATCTGGAGTTCGCATTTCTTCATGATGCCTTTCTCCGGTTTCAAATGCCTTGATGATTGGACAGGAGTCACATGGTCTCTCGGTGCCATGCCAGACCTCGTAACATGTTTTTCCTACGAGTTCTTTTGGATCTAGATTAACTGACTCTGCGGCTGCTTTATTGGTCCACCTGATTCGCATGTCCAAGTTTTCGTAGTAATTCACATGCTCTGCGATGCTGTCAAGAATCGCAGTTCTTGCTCTCTCGCTCTCTATCAGGTTATCCTCTATCACTCTTCTTTCAGTTATGTCTCGGATGATCGTGACAACTTGACTGACTATCTTATCCTTGAGGATTGGTATCTTCACGATTTCGGTGAGCACCACTTGATTGCCGATTTCGTTTCGTTCTTCGGTGACTAGAACCTTGCCGCTTTCAAATACATGGCGGTACTCATCAAGGATTTTGGTAGGAAGAAATGGAAATGCTTCGATTACTGTTTTGTTCTGCATTTGCGTTTTGAAACCGAGCTTCTCAATCCACTCAGTAAATGCTGGATTTACGAGTACTATTCGAAGGGTTTCGTCAACAACATGGATTGCATCACGAATTGAATTCAATGTATTTCGATATTGGTCTTCTGATTCTAGCAACGCTTTCTGCCCATTCGTATACTCGACCGCTCTATGTATCAGATGTGCGAGTTCAGCGTACTGGCTTTTTGGGTCGTCCCCCTTCTGAACGTAGTTAGTTGCACCCAGATTTAGAGCCCTGATTACCACGTCCTCTCTGCCGCGACCTGTGAAAATGATAAATGGGATTGAGTTACCTTCTCGCCGCAGTTTCTCAAGTAGCTCCAAACCATCCATGCCAGGCATCTGATAATCACAAATAATTACATCGAAATCTTGCTTCTCCATCTTGTTGAGAGCATTAGATGCAGAGTTGACCACTGTAATTTCCAATTCTTGGTCCTGCTTTAGAAGAAACGTCTTTGCCATTTCCAGAAACGCATCGTTATCATCAATGAGGAGAAGCTTAATCGTCTTCTTCACGCCCGTTTACAATGATGCAAAGTAGATTCCGCATATATCATTAGCGCAGATAGGTTCGGCAATCTCTCCTCTCTTCGCTTGTCCATTGGGGGCAACATTTCAATACGGTAATTACCAAAGGGCATTGCGTGAGATGCTGGGTGGGTTACTCAATTGCAGCGCTGGATTATGCACGTAGATATGGATGCGTACTTTGCATCTGTCGAGCAGTACAGGAATCACCCTGAGCTCCAAGGATTGCCTGTATGTGTGGGTCATGATCCAAAAGGAGGTAAAGGTCGCGGAGTTGTTCGCGCCGCCTCATACGAAGCACGCAATCATGGCATACGGGCGGGAATGCCGGTTTCTAGAGCTTACGGGTTGTGTCCAGATGCAGTCTTTGTGCGTGGAAACTTCCAAAGCTACTTGGATGCTTCAAGTGAATTTATGGCAATTCTCCGTGAATTCGCAGACGAGGGGCGGGTCCGACGAGCGAGTATCGATGAGGCTTACATTGAGGTCACTATTCAATGTCAAAAGTATGAACATCCAAAACAGCTCGCATTTGAGATTCAAACAGCCATCAAGGACTCCACCAAGCTGCCTTGCTCAGTAGGTATCGCACCAAACATGTCTGTGGCCAAGATTGCAACAGGTATGAATAAACCAATGGGAATCACCTACGTTCCTCAAGATCCCTTGGAAGTTGCCCAGTTCCTAGCTCCGCTTCCGGTACACGCACTAAATGGTGTTGGCAGGGTCACAGCCGATCGCCTCCTACGATATGACATAGAAACACTTGAACAGATACAGCAGATGAGCGTAACAGAGCTTTGGCCAATCATGGGGAAAGGCTCGAGATGGTTGCGTGAACGCGCATCTGGAGTTGACAATCGCCTTCTTGTTGATAATGGGCCTCGGATCCGGAGGTCGATAAGCAAGGATCGAACTTTTTTGGAAGATGTAGAACCGGAGGCAGTGAATTACCTTCATGAGACGATATCCAAAATCTGTGACCGAATAGCTGAGAAGGTGAAGAAGAAGGCGTTACAGTTCAGAACCATAACTGTGAAGCTGCGATACGCCGACTACACGACCATACAACGCAGCCGTACCTTACCTGTGTCCACAGGTAATGCCGATATGTTGAGGCGGGTAGCTCGGGAAATCTTTGACCAAAAGCGTGATCCAGATCGAGCTGTTCGGCTCTTGGGCGTGAAGGTGTCAGGTTTGAGCGAGAACTCAGCGCAGATGTGCCTTATTAATTTCTTGTGACACACGCGATGGCATTAGCTGAACTGACAAGTGATGTTTTTGGGAATCTGCGGAAAAAAAGAAAGATGACAGCAGTCAGAGATGTTCTGACCGCTGTTTCTTCGTTTGAGTCTGTTCAAAATAATCCATATAGCCATAGATGGAGCATGGCAATAACGGGTAGGAACAGTGTTGCAGTGAGTGATAGCACTACTAGAAGAGTGTTGATGCTTGGTCCAGCTGTGTCCTTGAATGGATCACCGACCATATCACCTAGGACGACCGAATCATGAACATTATGCCACTTATCGGTATCCTTCTCGTACTTCTTGTATTCTGGTGATTCAACCCACTTCTTGGTGTTGTCCCATGCGCCTCCAGCGTTGTCCATCATAATCGCAAGGATGAACCCAATCAGAACTGCTCCGCCTAGATACGCTGCAAGAGCTTCAAGTCCCAAGATTACACCGGTGAGAATAGTGGCACCAATTGCAATTATGGTTCCTGGCATCAGCTCTCGTATAGCTCCATGAGTTGCTATGCCAATGCATGAGTCGTAGTCCGGTTGTGAAGTTCCTTCAAGGATTCCTGGGTCTTCAGCGAATTGCCTACGTATCTCTTTGATCATGCGCCCGGAATTCTTCGAAACTCCAAGCACCAGTATCGCAGAGAAGACAGTTGGGATCAATGTGCCAATGAACGCTCCTGCGATAACAAATGGATTAGCGAAGTCCACAGAAGTTATTCCTGCAGATTGAATGAATGCTGAGAATAGTGCTAGTACTGATATCGCGGATGCGCCAATTGCAAAGCCCTTTGTGATTGCCTTGGTTGTATTGCCACTAGCATCCAGTTTGTCGCAAGCAACAATGGCCTCATGTGGGGCATGTGCCTGTTCAATAACACCCCTTGCGTTATCGACAATTGGACCATATGCGTCAATGGACATTATGTAACCATTGGTCGCCAAAAGGCCAACTGCTGCAATCGCTATGGCATATATGCCTCCCTCCCAGCCACCAAGACCGGGAGTAATGGCTGTGCTACCCAGAATGAATGACCCAATAAGGGCCACAACCACGCCAATGACAGATGGGACTGTGCTAAGAAGACCGTATGAGTACCCTGACAGGATTAGACCTGCGGGACTCTCTTCAGCTGCATCTACCATATTCATCACAGGTTTGAATCCAAGTATTCCACGGTCACTTGTGAAAACATCCGACGTGAAACCAATTAGTACGCCTGCAACCAAACCTAGTATTGCCGCACCAGCTAGCGCAAGATCCAATCCTACCAATGACATGAAAGCCACAGCAAGTATCGAGAACATTATGGTTGTGAGGTAGGTTCCTCTATTCAGCGCAGGGCCTGGGTCTTCTCCCTCTTTTGGCCTGACAAGAAACACGCCCACTACTGAAGCCACTGTACCAAGTGCGGCAAGCAGCAGAGGTAGAATTGCAAATGAAATCGGAGTGCTCACTGTGGCATCTATTGCAGCGCCTATGATGGACGCAGCTAGTATGGATGCTACATTGCTGTCGAAAATGTCCGCTCCGCTTCCGGCAACATCTCCGACATTGTCTCCAACTGCATCAGCAATTGATGCGGGGTTTCTTGGGTCATCCTCAGGAATGTGATGCTCTATTTTTCCGACGATGTCGGCAGCCATATCTGCAGTTTTCGTGAAGATTCCGCCGCCAGCCTTTGCAAATAGAGCTACCGTGGAAGCGCCGAAGCTAAAGCCTACAATGATCTCCCAGATCTCGGGGGTGGTAGCAGCAGGAAAAACGGCTTCCCATAATAGGAGTATCAATCCTAGGCCAGTCAAGGCAACTCCTGCAATGCAAAGACCCATGAACGAGCCTGCTCTAAATGCCACTCTGAACGCTGGAATAAGGCCACCCTTCGCAGCAGCTGCAGCTGTTCGTCTATTCGCTCTAGTTGCCACAATAATCCCTAGATAGCCAGCAGCCATACTAGCAAGAGAGCCCAGAATATAGGAGATTGCGATTGCAAACGCAAACTCACCAAATACAAGGGCGATCACAACGGCTAAAATTAGGGTAAATGCGGTCAAAACTTTGTATTGACGTTTAAGAAACGAGTATGCACCCTGCTCGATGAGGTGGCTGACCTCTTTCATTCGTTCGTCGCCTTCATCTGCCTTTTCATTGGCTCTGAAGATGTAAATCGCGACGATAATGGCGAGCAGACCGGATGCAAGTATCGGTCCAATTAACAGTAAGTCCGTCATAGTGGATTCACTGTGTCCGTGGGGAAAACTATTCCCTCTTAGGTGTTGCTCTTTGAACTTTCATTTTGGCAGTGCAATGAAAGCGAAATCCGCCCGTGATTTGATAAGGCATTCTTATCCTGCTAGATGGCGTAGACCCCCTTCTACCAGTGGTGAAATGCCTGTGCCTCAAAGAACTATCATTGAAGGACACCTGATTGAAAGACCAAACCGATTCCTTGGAGTAGTGGACATCAATGGGATTCAGGTTAAAGCGTTTATTCCGAATCCTGGCAGAATGTACGAACTGATGGTGCCTGACAAGCATGTCTACCTTAGACCTGCTACTGGGAATAAGAGAAAGACTCGATACGATCTTATTGGTGTTGAGCATGCAGGCGTTCTTATTTCAATTGATTCAAATCTGCCCAATCGGTTCATGAAGAGAATGCTGAATGAGCATGAACTGGAGATGTTCTCTGACTACGAATCGGTAGTTTCAGAGCCCAGGTACTACAATGGACGCTTTGACTTTAAGCTTGAAGGGCTGAACGGGATTACTCTCATAGAGGTGAAGTCGTGTACTCTAGTGGAGGATGGCCGTGCAATATTTCCGGATGCTCCAACTAAGAGGGGTGCACGGCATATGAAGCATCTTGCACGGGCGTTGATAGAGAAGATTGCGGATCGGGCAGCAGTGGTGTTCGTTATTCAGAGGCCTGATGTGCAGGTCTTCTCACCGAACGATCCAACAGGTCCGGATTTCTCAAATGCGCTGAGAAGTGCTGCTATGACCGGCGTAAAGGTGTATGCTCTAGTAACCAAAGTCGTGGATTGGGATCTTCAACTCCTTGGTCAAGTCCCTGTGGAGCTAGAGTACTTCTCCTCATCCCATTGATGGAAGCACTAAGCTTTTCTTGCTATGCTGCTAGGTTTTTGATGAGATGCTAGCTCGGGTGGGGGAAGAACTACGTTCGTTCTGGCCGGTGCAGATGTTCAAAATTATTATTTTAGCTTTCATTCCTTATAGTATTCAATTTGCATTCCAGTCTCCCAGTTATTTTCATGTGCGACTTGGGAGTATGTTTTGGACTTGGTACTCTACGGGTATGCCTGTTCTTACAGATTTGAATTCAATTAATCCTTGGACTGCAATAACTAACCTTCTAGTGGTTGCGGGACCAAGCCTTTACTTCTGCTATAGGCTGCGCGCTATGTCAGCTGAAGAATCCCCCTCTAGACTAGCCGCCGCAACAATGGTTGTATCGCTTATCTGCCTAGTTCTGGTATCCTATTCATATTGGTTCGTGCCTGGCGGTTGGGCTTCCGATTCAATGTACTACCAGTCTCTACAAGGATTCGTTACGGTTCTTCTTGTATTGTTCGTGTTCATACCGACCCTGCAACGTGTATCGAGCAAACGTCTTCCCAGAAGGCTAACACAAAGCAACAAGCATACCCCCAACAGGCTTTATTCAAGAATCGCAGGCTTTGCGCCACGTAACATCAGCAAGCTTATGGTTCTAGCTGCGCTGATACTACCTTATGGAGTCGGGTTGTTTGTTGATCCCAATAATTTCATTCTGAGCTTTTCAAGTCCGTTGGTTGGATCTACTTCAATTTCTTACTACTATCATTATTTATTAAGAACTATGGACAAACCGTTCAGTATTGCTCTCTTTTTTCAGCTCGGGAGCATGGCGGCTGGTTTTCTCATGCTTGGTGTTCTCGGGCTTCAAGTGCTATTTGCCCATGAAACCCTAAGGTATCTTGAGGACCGGATCACTCAGAAAAGAGTCACACTGGTCGGAGTGATATTACTGGTTTTCCTCGTACTTGTTAGTGTTTTGAACGGAGTTGGAGTGAATCTGGGTCTGGCCGGCGGCGCCTTTATCCCCTTTCCTGTGTCGGTTTTCATTGGATTATGGCTCATCAAGAAAAAAGACCAATTGCTGCTAGAAGGAGAAACAGAATTGACAAGGCCAGAACTGTCTACGCTCCAAGAGCAAGAAGTCATCATTCCCATCATCTACGTGCTAGAATCGCGCCTAAAGAGGCGATTTAGGAGATATAAATCTTGAACTCAGTAAAGAGTATCGTTGAACGAATGGACTCTGATGAGCTAATCCGACTGGCTCGTCAGCTAAATGTATCTTTGACGGAACGGAAAATGAAGCGTGGTCTGCTTGTAGAAACCATTCAAGGCGAGCTCGAAGAATACTATCGTGAAGGGATTCCGTGGAAGAAAACCCGATTGAGCGATCTGGCTATCCAGATTAGTGGTCTAACCAAAAAGTTTGGGAAGACTGTTGCTGTGCGAGGCTTGAATCTTGCTGTACGCCCGGGCCAAATCGTGGGTCTTGTCGGGCCTAATGGTGCTGGGAAAACAACCACATTGCGAATACTTGCAGGTATTATCAGACCAACAGAGGGCACCGTGCAGGTGAATGGATTCGACATGAACGTTCATCCACTCAAAGCCAAACAAAGGCTTGGATATATACCTGAAAGACCTACCTGTTATCCAAATCTGAAGGTTCGCGAGTACCTCACATTCATCGCCAAGATCTACCGTGTTCCGCCAATTGATGCCACACTCAGGATGAAGGAATATGTAGACTTGTTCCAATTGAACGGACTTCTTAATGCCTACATCGGCACTCTCTCAAAAGGCAACCTGCAAAGGACTCTTCTAGTGGGCATATTCGTGAGACCTCCACCGTACATTCTTGCGCTGGATGAACCGATATACGGGCTTGATCCTCGTGGAGCGTGGAACCTGAAATTGCTCTTGAAAAAATTGCGCGATGAAGGGTCAGCCATCCTAGTTTCCACTCATATTCTTGAAGTTGCAGAAGGCATCTGTGATCGTTTTATTATTATGAACGAAGGTGATGTTGTTGGAAAAGGCACTCTTGAGGAGTTACTTGAGCAGACACCCAACGCACACACGATTGAGGAAATATTCCTAGAACTAACTGGCGGCATACCGGATGCGTAGGTGTTTCAAATGACCGCGAATACTATCTCTTTGCTAGAAAATGAAATTCGCATGCTATTCAATCACCTGAAGCGCACAATTACAACACCCTCGATGCTCTTGTTCTATGCAATAATGCTAGTAGGAACCTACTTAGTGAGTTCGATTATTGCAATTCTAGGCAGCTATGAACAGCTTTTCGTTAGCGTGGCCACAATGCTCGAAGCCACCATTGACAGAAGCATGGTGATGTCAGCTCTAGGTTTGGTCAGTCTTTCAGCCGTTATTGGGGGCTACTTTGGGCGGGGACCTTCAGTTGAGTTGACCGAAACTGATGAGTACATTATGATGCCCATGCCAGCAAGGCCGTATCAGTTGTTCCTTGCCAAGTATATTCGTAGAATACTCAGGAAACTGGGCTTTGCATTCTTGGCCCTGCTTGTTGTCCTTCCTCTCGTATTTTCATCAAATCTTCTGCCAATTCCTCTAGGGGGCCTGATAGTCTGTTTCATTGTTTTCATGGAAATAAACTACTTTTTGGGAGGCATAAGCTTCCAAATCCGTTCCAGGCTTGATAGACGGTTCAAAACACCATTCAGGCATTTCATTCTCCTATTCTTGGCTCTTGCCGCTTACATCCCAACTCTTCCTCAAGTGACCGTACATCCTATTTCTTCTCTTCTTGTTCCTTCAAACGCATTCGCCTACATTATAATGGAACTAACAGGAATTTTCGCATACGGATTGGGCCCCTTGATTGGGGTGATTTGCCTTTTTCTTGGTTACCCCATCGTATTTCTTGTGGTAGTCAATTTTGTTGATCAAGATTACTACGAACGATTTGCATTGAAGACATCGAATGAGGGAGATGAAAGCAGAATAAGCAGAATGGTCAGAGGCGAGGTTGATTTCTCCGAATCAAGATTTAATGATCCCCTAATGTGGGTGTTTTTGAAGGACTTCTGGAGCAAGATGCGCAAGCCGTTTCAGTTTTGGAAATACTTCTATTTCTGTATTGGCATGGCAATCGCGTTGTATCTTAACATTGTCCGACCAACATGGCTCCCTCCTCTCATCATACCACATGGATTGAGCTATGCGGCAGTTCCTGCATTTCTTTTAGTCCTGATATTATTGACACAGGTAGCTAGCGTGAACGCGCTGCTCAGTTTCGTTGATGAGAAAGAAAATATCTACCTACTAAAATCTAGCCCATTCAAAGCCTCTGATATTGTTCTTGCAAAGTATTTGCTAAGTCTAGTTGAAGTGACACTCACGGTTGTTCCTATTGTTGGATTCCTAGCGTACTTCATGCGCGTAGAAGGGTCCTTCTATCTGCTTACCTTAGTCGCTCCACTAGTTCTTATTTTCTCGGCGACAGGTGTTATGGTTGGAGCATATATCCCTGTGTTTACAAATGAACCGAGCGACCCTCCAGTCCCGCTTGCTTTTGGATTTCCAGCCATTAATATTGGTCTTGGAGTATTGTTAATGGCTATCTTGGCAACATACGCAGAGAACATTCAACTAGTGCAAATCATGCCTGCGTTCGTTGTTATGGTTGTATTGGGTCTTCTAGCATTGGCTACATTTGCACTAAGATCTTACAAGTAGTGTATCAACGTCTGGCTGCGAGTCTCAGAGCATTAGCAATCACTACTAACGATAAACCCATGTCCCCTATTCCGATAGCCAACCAGAGACTAACAAGGCCTGGGACTGCTAAGACCGCCAAGAAAACCTTCACTCCTATTGACAATCCTACATTTTGCCTAACAACTCTCATTGTCCCTTTTGATTGTTCTAGCAACTCGGGGATTTTTCTGAGGTCGTCCTTCATGAGTGCTACATCTGCGGTTTCTAGTGCTGTATCGCTGGCAATTACACCCATTGCTATGCCAACATCAGCAATGGCCATAGCAGGGGCGTCATTCACACCATCTCCTACCATGAGAACACGCCCTTGCTTGACAAGCTCTTCAATGTACTCGACCTTCTGGGAGGGAAGCAACTCCGCCTTGTATTCATCAATTTCGAGGAATTCTGCAATCCTCTTTGCGGCGACTTCGTTGTCGCCAGTTAACATGACTGTATGAATTCCACGTTGTTTGAGGTCGGTCACCGCTTCTTTTGCACTATCTCTAACTCTATCAGAAAGGACGATGGATCCCAAGTGCATGTTTTCTCGCGCAACATACACAAGAGTGCCGCTTCCACATTCGTGGTCGTGTGAGTGATCGACAACAACTCCCCTTTCTTCAAGCAAAGCCCTATTTCCCACCAAATGCTTTTGCCCTGCAATGCTACCAGATAAGCCGCGTCCTGGAATTGCAGAGAAGTCATCCGCATCTGGGATATGAAGGTCCTGCTGTTCTGAAACTTCTAGAAGTGCCTTGGCAATAGGGTGCTCAGACATCTTTTCAAGTGCAGTCGCTATCGAAAGAACTTCCTCTTTCGTAGCGCCATTATGTGCACATACATGGTCAACAGCTAGGCGGCCTTCAGTGAGAGTTCCGGTTTTGTCAAATGCCACCGCGTAGACATTGCTCATGCTTTCGATATACTTTGAACCCTTGACAAGCACTCCATTACGTGCAGACCCAGCTATTGAAGACACCATACTGACTGGAATCGAGATTGCGAAAGCGCAGGGGCATGATATTACCAGGAGAGTTAATCCCCTGTATATGGAGTCCTGAACACTAAGGCCAAAGAGAAAAGAACCTATGACAAGGGCGAAAGAGAGGATTACGACTGCTGGTGTGTATATGTGCGAGAACCTTGATACGAAGGCTTCCGTAGGAGAACGCTTTCCGCGGGCTTCTTCAACTAGCTTCACAATTTGAGAGAGCATAGAATTCTCAGAGGACTTGGTGACTCGGATTTCAAGAAACCCTTCCTGATTTATTGTTCCTGCATAGACATCATCGGTGACTGATTTGGTAACTGGAAGCGACTCGCCCGTAATTGTAGCTTGATTGACTGTGGAATTTCCCTTCACAACCTCCCCGTCGAGCCCTATTCTTTCTCCTGGCTTGACACAGATTATGTCGCCCACCTTGACATCTTCTACATGAATGCACGCTTCAGCTCCATTGACCTTGATTGTAACAGTCTGTGGGGACAACTCTAGTAGCGATTGTATATTTCTTCGAACGCGGGTTCCGGCTTTTTCTTCAAGCAGTTCAGCGACGTAGAACAGCAGCATTACGGCTGCACCCTCTTCCGGCGCGCCTATGAGTAATGCACCGAAAGCTGCAACAGTCATGAGGAAGTTTATGTCAAGATGAATTTTCGCGGCTCCTCTCAGTCCTCTAGGAATAATCCATCTTCCTGCTGAGATTATTGATACGATGAACGCGGCATAGGTCCAGATTGTATCGAAGCTCAACCATTGAAGTACAAAACCCGCGATAAAGGCTGCAGTTGAAGAAATCGCAAGGATGTACTTCACGCGAAAATCAGTATCATCTGCTCTTGCCTCCTCTGCGGCGCAATGGGAGCAGTAATGTTCAGTTTCCTGAGACATGTTCAATCGCCCGTTTCAGAATGTCTCTCACACACTGGTCATCGAGAGAGTGATAGACTTGTTTGCCATTGCGTTTCTTTCCCACGAATCCTAGATTCCCTAGGATGCCAAGGTGATGGCTTACGCTGCTTATCGACATGCCCAAGTCGTTGGCAATCTCAGATACGTTTCGCCGTTTATCCTCCGCAAGGATCGCTATTATGCGGAGCCGAGATTGATCGGATAACGCCTTGAAGATCCTGACAAGCACTTCCAAATTGCCACCGTCTTCACTAAGTTGGGAACTAAGAGCAACCATATTCCAGTCCACATTATTACATTTGAACAAGTATTGGAATGTTTTGTAATAAATAAGGATTACTTTAGGGCAGTGACTCATGATTTCACTTCAACAACATGACTCATATCAACAAGGAACAATTATGTAGGCACTGAAGGGAGTTTCAATGGATGGGACTACTCCGCGATTGTGACTCCATTCAATCGCCAGTTAGTGTATTGTGTCAATGGTACCATATGATCCAAGTCACGCACATGACACCAATCTCTGAAATCTATGAAATGTTGGAGCGGCTTCGATGTGAATGGCGACCGAAAACAGCTACTGGATGACCTCCACAAGAAGGTGATTGAGAAAGCTAACGACGGAATCGTCGTGCTCAAGAATGAGAAGATTGTTCTCTCAAACCATGCATTCGTTGCTATGCTAGACTATGAAGGTCCTGAACTGGAGGGTACCCGGTTTGAAGACCTTGTAGAACCATCCAGCATTCATGAGTATCGGGACCGGTGGGAATCAATTTTGCACCAAGAAGATTCCACTGGAACGATTCGTGCTCGACTTCTGACAAAAAGAAAGCGGATATTGAACGTTGAGATGAGCACTGCAGAGCTTGATTTCGAGGGATCGCCTGCCTTGGTAACAGTTGTTAGAGATGTTTCTGAACAAATGACATTGGAGGCGGCTGTGGAGGAATCTGAAGCTCGCTACCGAACCTTGTATGAATCTTCGCCCATCGCCTATTTCACAATGAGCCAGCGAGGGACAGTGCAGCAAGTAAACAATGCTGCTGAAAAACTCCTAGGTTACTCCGAAGAGAATATGACAAGAAGACACATCTCAGCTTTTCTCCCTAAGGATGAAAAATCTCGCGAGATGGGAAATCAGGTTATCGCTGAAATCCTTCAAGGAAAGAATCTCGAAGATATTGAGATGCAGCTTCAGCACGCAAAAGGGAATAAAGTATGGGTTAGTATTACTTCAAGCGTGTTAAGTGATTCTGATCAATCGTCCAATATTGGTCTTATGGCATTGGAGATTGACCGGAGAAAAGTGGCTGAGAGTAGGGAAACAGAGGAGCGCGAAAGGGCGAATCTCTATCTTGAAGTCATGACACACGATCTCAACAACATTAACCAGAGCGCTCTATTTACAATGGAGCTCCTAACGACTACGGTAGAATTGCCGGAAAATCTTGAATCAATCTTAACTGAAACCTCTTGGAATGTGCGACGTGCTGCTAGGATGATTGCGAATATGAGGGCGATTATCACCCTTAAGCATTCACCTCCAGCAATGACTAAGACGGACATCTATCCCCATATCAAACGAGCGACAACTGATGCTGATAGAGACTTCCCTTGGAAGACCCTTAACATCAACTCGAATATCAAGGATGATGAGTTTGAGATTGTGGGTCACATGTACCTCTGGAGCGTGTTCTTCAACATAATCCACAACTCGATGATGTTCTCTAGGGAGGATGAAATCACCGTTAATGTACGCGCAACGAAGGTAGACTCTGACAGAATGGTCCGAATTGAATTCGAAGACTACGGCCCTGGAATCCCGGATAACATGAAGCAGTATATTTTCAAGCGCACTGGCAGCCCTGAAGCACAGATTGTTGGTAGAGGCCTTGGGTTAACAGTAGTTGACCACTATGTCACCGAACTGGGCGGAACGGTATGGGTTGAGGACCGAGTTGAGGGTGATCATTCCCAGGGAACAAGAATAGTAATGCTTCTTCCATCTTGGGTGGAGAAGAAGGACCTCCCCTGTGGAAGGACTACCTGCATCACATTTTACAAGTCAGATCATTGCCTGTTTTGCGAACCAACCTACGACATTCTTATGATGGTTCTCAATGAAATGAACATACCAAACCATCACGTTGAGGTGATTAACGTCGACGACCCCTCGGCGGGCATTTCTGAAAGCGAATTGCCCATGCTCCCCTTCATCAAGATTTGTGATTCCGAGCTAATTGGCCTTGTTTCAGATGATCAAGTTCGGTCTGCTGTAATGGCGCTTCTTATGAAGGACTGCTATCCAGACCTCTAATCTTAACCTAACTCAGCTTTCGGAACAATTATCCGAGAGCGCATGTATGCAAATGCTGCTGGTACTAATGACAGAGTTTGGGATACAAATTGAGCCTCAGTTCGGGTTTACTTTGGACGCGGTGGAACAAATTGCAGAAGCTGGTCTTGCCAATGGCTTCTCAACTCTCTGGTTTTCAGACCATTTCATGCTTGATGCAGATGCGGTAGACAAGGTGCTTCTGGATCCATGGTTACTGATGACTGCTCTTGTGACAGCAAACAAGAAAATACGAGTTGGGAGTCTCGTCTTCTGCAATAGCTACAGGTCACCTCCACTCCACGCCAAGATGGCGGCAACGCTTGACAATCTATCAAACGGGAGATTGGAGTTTGGCATAGGCGCAGGGTGGAAAAAAATAGAGTACGATGCATATGGATATCCATTTCCCAACGACTTGACGCGAATAGCTCAACTTGGCGAAGCAATCCAGATCATAAAGGGTGTCTGGACGCATGACAAATTCACATTTGAGGGAAAACACTATCGCGTGAAGGACATCGTATCATTCCCCAAGCCAGTTCAGAAACCACATCCCAAAGTGTGGGTAGGAACGATGCGTGGAAAGGGAAAAATGCTGGAGATTATAGCCAAGTACGGCGATGGAATCAACGTCGCTTGGACATTCTCTCCAAGTCAATGTGAAGAAATCTTCAGTAAGCTTGACAGTCTGCATAATGCGAATGGGCGCGATCCTACTGAAATAAGCAAGTCAGTGGGTTTATGGACCAAGTGTTTTGTTTCGGAAGAGGAGATGAATCTTACAATCATTAAGAACGCTGCAGAGAAGGGGGTTTCTGAAGAGAAGTACAAGGGGAGAATCTCCGGTGCTCTTTGGGGTACACCAAAGATAATGGTCGAGCGTTTAAGGCAATACCTTGATCTCGGGTTTTTTCATATCATTCTGATGCTATCCCACGGTGAAGAGTTGAAACAAATCAAGCTGATTGGCCAGAAGGTTCTCTCCAAGCTATAATCGAATTAAGTAGTAAAAAAATAGAATTAGCTCTTAGAGCCCCCTATTGACTAGAGAACTCAAGAGCTGTCAGTCGACACTATCAGGCTTCGATAGCCAAATCTCCCAAGGATTCCTTCATGAGCCCTTTGAAGTCAAAGCCCATCATTCGAGCCATCAACATCATTGGTAGCAGAACGTTTCCAAAGACTTGGAATGCACCTGCACCTCCGCCCTCCTCACCGGCATCGCCATTTGCTCCCATTCCTCCGAAGAGTGTCACATCGCCTATGTCAATGTGCTCATAGAGCTGAGGCAATACGGCAAGAAAATCTCTCGCAAAGGCCTGCGGTGTGTAATCCTTAGCGGCATCTAGTGTCTGGCGAATACCCTCGGCTTGCGCGCTTGTGACCTTCAGTATCTTCTCGGCGTCGGCTGCTGCGACAACACTTATGCGTTCAGCATTGGCTCTCGCTTCCTGAAGTATTCGCTGCGCTTCAACCTCGACTTCTTGCTTGATTTTTCTTTGTTTTTCAGCCTCGGCATTAAATTTGGCAACTTCAAGATCCCTCGATGCATCAACCTCAGCCTGCTGCTTCTCATAGCGTTTCTGCATCAGGTCCTTCTGAAGCTCGATTTCTAGGACGCTTTGCTGTCGTTGCTGCTCTGCTTCCTGAATGGCACGGAGTTGAGCCTGTTCTTGAATACCAATGAATTTGTCCTTCTCAATCTCTTTCTCTCGCAGTACACGAATTTTGGCGATATCGCTTGTACCAGTTGCCTAGTCGGCCTCAATCGTAGCTATCTGAGCAAGACGACGCATCTCAGCCTCACGAGGCTTCGACATGTTCTGTAAGAAAGCTTCATTGACAACTGCAACGTCTATTAGCTCAACAGTGACTACCTTAAGACCCCATTCGGAAATGACATCTACAAGCTCCTTCTTAATTGCTTCAATGATAAGCTGGCGCTCTTCAAGAATCTCCTCGACTGACAACTGCGCACAGGCTGTTCTGATGACTGACTCTATGATTGCTGTTAGCCGCGGAGGAATTTCGTGCCATTTCGTATTATTAATCGTCGCGATGGCGTTTTCAGCTTGCCATTGTAGAACAGCACTGAGTCGTATTTTCTGTTTCTCCTTGGATAGCACTGATTCGGCATGAATGTTCAGCTGTTGGACCGTTCTATCAATCGCAAGAATGCGATCGAGAAAAGGTATGCGTACAACCATTCCTCCTTCACCCTGCTTAATGGGTTTACCTTTGCGCAGGTGTACGTAGAACACATTCGGGTCGAAAATACGAATGTATTTCTTAATATAGAAGGTGGTCAACAACACTACCAATATACCGAGAAGTGCAATGGATAGCCCGAAGTTCTGAGCGAATATGTCCATTATTCCCGCTTGCATTTCTTTTTCTACTCTCATCTCTTTTTTAGAGAATGCACCTGAAACCCACAGCTCTCTTCCTTCCACTGAGAACGCGGTACTGTGTGGTTTGACCTATGTACCTCTATCGTAGGGCATTGGATAGGTCGCTTCATCCCTCGGAGTTCAAATCCCCCAACGAGACATCAGAATCCTGCTTTAGGTTTTGATGCACTCATGTATATTATGTAGTCTAAGGTTATAAATTCGCGCCTAGATTCTCGTCGTATTTGCTACCAAACGTGGCATTTCGATTATGACTTCTTTTGCTATGGAAGTTTCAAACTTTGCTTATGTTGACCCTTGACCACTTCTATTCTAGGATCGACAAATACGAGCTTATCATTTGCAGAAACTACATGTAGCGTCATCCCCTTCCTGAATACAAGTCCCTGTTGAAATGGTCGTGCATGGAATCTCCTGAGGCCCATCTCGGTTTCATACCTTACCTCACCAAAGTCATTGCTAATTGTGGAAACCGCTTCAACTTCTTGTCCCACAATGTGCTTGGGCTCGATGTTAAAGCCTGACTCCACAAACACCTTCCCGAGGACAGTTCGAACTAGGAATACAAGCAGAGCCGCTCCGATGAACTGGAAACAAATTTTCGCAGCAAGAGGTGCCAGCAGTCCTTCATAGTACACTATAGACCCCAGAAACCCGAAACTGACTAGAGATGTTCCAATAGTGACGCCAAGTGGAGCGCCTCTTTCAGCTTCGAAATAACCTGAGTGATCACCTGCTTCAACATCATGGTCCAGTTCATGTTCGTGGTCAGTATCGTGCTCCGTGTCATGACCAGCTTCATAGTCTGTATCGAGGTGATTCTCTATGTCATGTTCAATATCGTGCTCGACTTCGTGGTCGACGTCATGGCCAATCTCGACGTGTGTATCGTAGTCATGTTCAACGGCATGTTCAATGTCGTGTTCCATATCATGGTCGTAATCATGTTCAATATCGTGTTCCACATCATGCTCAATGTGATGATCTATGTCATGTTCTGCTTCGTGAGAAACATCGTGCTCATGCGCGTGTTCGGAAATTGCAGCAAAGAGTCGTCCCATCAGAAACATGCCGAATGTGTAGAAAAGCCCCACAAGAAGTATCCCAAATGAAATCTCACGTAGTATGATTGCTAACGGCATGAATTCTTGCATGTCCTTCTTCCTCCCCTGTTCACTATGTAACGAAACGATATAAAGTTGAGCAAGCATTCACCTGGGTCAATGCAGCTTATGTCTTCTTCTTGCTTGGATTCGCGTGGACCCAACATATCACATAAGAGGTCGAATACAGCCGTGAAAGCGGTGGAATACATAATGCCTAGGTCCCTTGAAATTGTGGAACAAGCAATGCAGAACGAAGAACCGTCACGCAGTCCAGTTATTCCATTAGTCGGATTGTATTCGAGTGCATGTTCGGGGTATTCTGTCAGTGACCTTCTGAGGAACGGAAACCTACAGGCAAAGTCGCAGCTAGCTGCTCTTCAATGCTTCAAGTATGATGGTGTTTTCACTTGTATGGACCTTACTGTGGAAGCTGAGGCGTTGGGTGCATCTATCACGTTTCCGCAAGCAGATTTCCCGTATGTTAGTGGTCACCCAGCAGAATCGCCTGGTGCGGTTTTTGATTTGGAGATGTCATCGATAAAAGATGCCCGTCTGTTGACATTTGTAGACGCTACAAGACAGCTTGTGAATCGTGTGGGGCGGTCGCACTTGGTTAGCACTTACATAATCGGACCATTCACCCTGGCAGGACACCTCATCGGTGTTGAAAGCCTACTAGAACACGCTATCGAGGATCCAGAGTTGACCAAGAAAGTAGTCAACTACTGTCAGGAGGTACTTGAGCCTTTGGTAGAAGCGTATGTCACTGCAGGGGCACATAATGTGGTGATCTTGGAGCCAACGGCTAGTTCGAGCATAATCTCTCCGAAGTTCTTTGGGAATTATTCTGTGCCCGACCTTTCTAAGATGGTGTCACGCATTCAGAAAGGAGGAACAAGAGCCACCATCCACATATGCGGCAATACACTTCCGATATTGCACGCAATGTGCGAAACGAACGCTGATGCCGTGAGCATTGACTCTGCTGTTGATCTGAAGGAAGCAAAAGAAGTAATCAGAGGACGCACGACTCTCATAGGCAATGTCGATACCACGCTCATCCTGACTGCATCCAAAGACAATGTGCAACGGGCGGCGGAAGACTGCCTCAAGAAGGCCGCTCGAAAAGGCGGTTTCATTCTCTCAACCGGTTGCGACATGCCCCTTGAAACTCCAAATTATAATGTACACGCTCTCGTCAATGCAGCTACCGGCAATATCGCCGTACGTTAGGCGCTTAAATTAGAAGGTATGCGCATGCAGAGTGTGTCAGCAGCAGGAAAAAGCACCCGAAGAGTTAAGGCAAGCGGTTATTCATTGTGAGAAGTCATTGCATTGTTACTAAGATAGCCTGAATGCTGAAGATCATGCGCAAGGCAACAGGTGTGAAGAAGAAAATGAACAACAAAAACAAGTGGAATGAAATATACGATGTGGAACATCCACCTCTAGTCAGTTTTGGGGACGGCGAACTGCTAACGATTTATGATAGTTCAAGCTTTGGAGTAACATCCAACTACACTACCTTGAAACGGGTTCTACTCCACAGACCTTGTGAAGATCTGGAAGCCGTCAAGAAGAATCCAGTATGGTGGCTTTGGGATGGCGTACCGGATTTAGAGAAGTCTCGCAGTGAGTGGGACTCTTTTGCGGCTATTCTAGCGAAGAACGGGGTCGAAGTAGAATTGCTTGAGAAGGGGTATCAAGGCTGTGCCAAGAGCTATTTCATGCGAGACCCCGCTACAATGACCCCTTGGGGCGCCATCATAAGTCGAATGGCCCTCACGCAGCGATGGGGTGAGGCGCAGAACATCGCCAAGAAACTTTGGGAAATGAATATCCCTGTCCTATTGATGGTCACAGGTAATGGCACCTTCGAAGGAGGTAACTACATCCCACTGGATGAGCACACAGTTATACTCGGACGGGGTATCAGGTCCAATGACGTCGGAATTCGTCAGGTTCAGAATCTGCTTGAACTCATGGACCTAGAATCAATTGTCGTTGACGTCCCTGCCTATCTTGAGCATTACGGTGGTTATGTTCACGTAGATGTATGCCTGAATCCGATTGGCAAGGATTTGGCGCTGGTATATCCCCCAGGTCTTCCGTATTGGTTTCTTGAAGATCTCAAGAATCGAGGGTTTGATATGATTGAGGTCGAGAGAGAGGAGGTCCTGCACATGGGTACGAATGTATTGCCTCTTGGTAAAAAGAAAGTTATCCTCCCTGCTGGGAATCCGATTGTCAAGAAGCGTCTTGAGGAAGAAGGAATGAAAATCATTGAAATCAGCATGAACGAGTTGATGAAGGGTGGCGGCGGACCCCGATGCATTACTATGGAGCTTCTACGAACATAGGGGGGGAATATGACATATGAACACTCCACGACCTCTCAAGGGGAAAGACTTCCTCACGCTCATGGACTATTCGAAGGAGGAAATTTTAAGGATTCTTGATCTGGCTGACGAATTGAAAGATAAACTTATGAAAGGAGAGCCACATGAGTATCTCTCTGGCAAGACCATAGCTATGATTTTCGAGAAACACTCCACTCGCACGCGTCTATCATTTCAGGCTGGGGCCGCACACTTGGGACTTTCTGCTTTCTATATGGATCCAACCACCATGCAACTATCTCGCGGAGAATCACTTTCTGACACGGCAAAGACAATTGACCGATATATCGACGCATTGGTCATCCGAACATTCGAACAAGAGATTGTCGAAGACTTCGCGAAGCATATGAAGAAGCCAGTGATTAACGCGTTGACTAATGATACCCATCCGATGCAACTTCTAGCAGACTTTCAGACGATACGTGAGAAGAAGAAACGTCTGCACGATTTGAAGATAGGATACATCGGAGATGCTTGGAATATGGTCAACTCTTGGGGTATCATGAGCTCCATTATTGGATTGGACATGACTTACGCGGTCCCAGAAGGGTACACAATGGAGCCGAGATACAGGGATTTTATCGACAGAACCAACAGGGAAACTGGTGGCAGCTTCACCGTCACCCACGACCTCAAACAGGCTATGACGGATGTTGACGTAGTCGTGGGGATAACTTTCATCAGCATGACGCGTGCGGGAATGACGGAGGATGCGAAGTCGAAGAAACTCAAAGATTTCATGCCTTATCAGATCAATTCTGAGGTCATGGGGTGGGCCAAGAATGATGCTATATACATGCATTGCCTACCCGCACATCGTGGAAAGGAGGTAACCGATGAGGTCCTAGATGGTCCTCAATCAGTCGTCTTCGACGAAGCAGAGAATAGAATGCATACTGAGAAAGCCGTGCTAGCCCTGCTACTCGGCGGAGTGGATTGATACACTGTAACTCGCTTGCGATCTTACTTGAGTATCTTAATCATCTCGTCCAATCGGGATAACCCCGCATTTAGGTGGTCTTCCTCGTAACCAAAACCGATTCTCAAATGCATGGGCATTCCGAAATGTTCACCGGGGATGATTAGTAGGCTCTTCTCTTTCAACAAACGAGTGGTCAGTTCAAGGGAGGACACACTAAGATTGTGTCTAGGGAAGCAAATTGCAGCAGCCTTTGGTGCAACGTATTCGAAGATTCCGCTTCTTTCGTCGAGCCACTTGCGCACGATATCCCAATGCTCCTTGACTATCTTTCTTGTTCTTGTTAGAATCTTCATTCGGAGTTCGGGTTGCAGGGCTATCGTTGCCAACGTATCGCTAAGTATTGTCGGACAAATCGTTGTGTAGTCCGAATACGACCATAACTCCGCCACATGAGGCTTGGATGAGCATACTACCCAACCCAGTCTAAGACCCGGCAGTCCATAGACTTTTGACAGGCTACTGGTCACAAGGACTTTGTCGTAGTAGTCGAACATCGTAGGAGTCAGTTTTCCATCGAGCTCAGCACCTTGATAGATCTCATCTGATATCACCCAGAGATGGGCATCCGCCGCAATCTCGGCAATCGCTTTCAAGTATGTCGGGCCAAAGGTTGCACCTGTCGGGTTGTTCGGGTTACAGATGGCTATCGCTTTGGTCTTCTTTGATATGGCTGATTCTAATCCCCCAAGATCCGGAATCCATTCCCCTTTTTCCATTTCAAGGTGAAACGGACTCACGACCCCATTGAGCCCCTTGATTATCCCTGGTATTTGCATATAGTTTGGAAACATCACCACAATCTCATTGGCATCATGTTCATGAAGCAGGTTCCAGATAGTGAGGAAGTTAGCTTCTGCCGCTCCATTTGTGACCAGAACATTGTCTGCATCTGCTCCTTGATACATGCCGCTAATCGCCTCTCTTAACGGCACTGTGCCATTGGTCTGTGAGTATGCCAGTTTCGTTTCGATGAGTTTTCTTTGAGTTTCTTCGTCAGGAATAAGATCTGATATCGTGAGTGGTTCAACACCACTCTCTGTTAGATTGATATCGATTACATGCTCCCACTCTGACTGTATCCGTTCGAGCTCGAAAGGTTCCAATCTCATATCCAACACCACTCTATTTCCACGGGTTCAGGGTTTCTACATCAATCTTCTGTGCAATACTGCAAATATCCCAGTCCTTCAATTATACTGTCGATGGCCTTGTTGATGTTTTCGTAGGTCTGAGCAAACGATACTCGAAGAAAGCCTTCTCCTCCCGGCCCAAACCAATCTCCTGAAACTGTTAGAACCTTAGCCGCAACAATGAGATAGAACATTGTGACCAATGAACCCGACCTGTTTAGGTCTTCAATACTGACTAAGTGCTGAGGAAGAGATTCCAAAAAGGCACTTCCTTTGGTTTTCAGAAATGCCTTCATATCATCGTGATGTTTCTCTATTAATTTCCTTGCGTTGACAAACATGAAAAAAGTGCCTTGAGGACTTATAGTACTAAGAAGAGGGATTTCTCCGTTAATCCTATTTACAAGAAGCTTTCTTCGTCTGTCATATTCCGTCACCATTGTCTTGACTGGTTCGTCAGGTCCGGTGAGTGCAGCGAGTGCCGCTGCCTGCGAAGTTGTGGGAGCGCAGATTGAGCTGTGCTGATGGATCTTGCTGAAACCTGTGATGATTTCTTTCGGTGCTATAAGCCAACCAAGCCTAAAGCCTGTCATTGCATGACTCTTCGAAAGCCCATTGATTGTGATGGTTCGCTCAAACATGCCGTCAATTGCTGCAGGGCTATGGACCCTTACTCCGTCATATACCAGCTGCTCATACAATTCATCCGACAGGATAAGAAGGTCATGATCAGTGGCAAGGTCCGCTACCCCTGAAACCTTGTTCTTGTCCCATACTGCTCCCGTAGGATTGGTTGGTGAGCACACTATAATCATCTTAGTCTTTGGCGTGATTGCTTCTGCAAGTTTTTCCAATTCAGGTACAAACTGGTCTTTTTCAGTAGCAGGGACAAAAACGGATTTGCCTCCTGCAATTTGCACAATCGATTCATATGCGAAATATGAAGGGCTAGGAATAATTACTTCATCATCTTTGCCCACGGTGGCAAGGATTGCACCAAACACGCCGGGGCTAGTGCCCGCTGTGACGATGACTTCACTTTCGGGGTCAACCGTAAAACCGTTGTCGCGCTCTGTTTTATCAGCAATCGCTTTCCTCAATTCTGATGTCCCAGCGTCTGGCGAGTAATGGGTGTTTCCTGACTGTAGAGACCTCATTGCTGCTTCTATGATATGCTTCGGTGTGTCGAAGTTCGGTTCTCCAATGCCCAGATTCAGCAGTTTGTGATACTCACCGATGTGAAGTAATAGGCCAATCCTACCAGGGGGCAGTTGCTCTAGCTTCTGTGTTATCTTACCCAATTCCATTCACCCACTTTAATCATAGTCCCAAGAGATTTGCCACAAACTCAGGAAAATCGAGCATTTTAAGGCTACTGCCAGTACGCTCTACCCCTTCTCTCAGATTATAGGTGCAGAATGGACAAGCTGTGGTCAATACCGTCGCCTCGGTTTCCTCAGCCTCTTGTATTCGAATCGCTGCCGCTTCGCGTGCCATTTCACGATTCGTTGAGCGTACACCACCCCCAGCACCGCAACAAGAAGCATTTTTCCCGCTCTTGTGCATCTCCCTCAGTTCGACATTCGGGATTGCCTGTAGAGCTTCTCGAGGGTCGTCGTAGATGCCCATATGTCTGCCTACATGGCAAGGGTCATGGTATGTAACTGTGATTGGTTCACCTTTAGAGAACTCGATTCTGCCATCTTCAATGAGCTCTTTGAGCAGAGTTGGAAAATGGATGACCTCAAACGGGAGCTCTTCTTCCAAGATTGTTGGATAATCAACTGAGATCGTTCTGAAGCAACCTGCGCAAGCTGTAACCACTCTAGTTGCTCCCGCGGCTTTTAGCACGTCCACATTGTGTCGAGCCATGTATTTGGCTTCGCTAATATAACCGGTTCGAAGGGCAACGCTACCGCAGCACCATTCATCTTCTCCAAGAATCTTGAAGTCTACGTCTACATGTTTGAGGACCTTGATTGTTGATTCAGCTATGTTTGGAAGACGATATGTCGCCATACATCCAATGAAATACACTAACATAGCTATGCCTCCGCTAGTTCTTTCAATCTGTTTCTGGCCTTTGGATCCTCACCAAAGGGATTGTGTGTCTTCTGCATATTCTCGACTAACTGAGCAGATATTTTATTGCCCAGGCCCCTCTTCACGAGCTCAGCGCGCGCAGCCTCAACAACTGCAGGGATGTCAAGGCCGGATAGACAGGTTGCTTGGCAGTTCTTACAGGTTGTGCATTCATACATCCTCTCAGCAACCTCATCCCAGTTCAGCCATCCTTCCAGTAAAGCAAACAGAATTGTCATCTTGCCTTTCGCACTGTGTGATTCCAAGTTTGTCTGCCTGTAAATGGGGCAATTGGATTGGCATAGTCCGCAACTGACGCATTCCATGATGATGTGTCGATATTTCTCTAGTGACATAACTTTCTACTCCGTCATCTCTTTGTCAGTCACGTATTCCTTGTAGATGAACCCAACATCTGAATCACGTTCTTCAGTGTCCAGCGCCATCTTGCCTGGGTTAAGAATTCCATTGGGGTCTAGCAATTTCTTGATTTTTCTATCGAGCTCGAGTTTGTCTGGACCAATAGCCATCCGAACATAGGGGTTCTTGACATAGCCGAATCCGTGCTCCGCTGTAACTACGCCACCTATGCTTACAACATATTCTAGGATTTCCTGCTCAGCCTTCTTCATCGCGACCCAATGTTCTCTATTCCTTGCATCAATCAGGACTGCAGGATGAATTATCCCAATTCCCGCATGGCAGAAGACAGCGGCAATGACGCCATGAGACCGGATTATCCGACCGATCTCCCTTATCGCTTCAGCTTGTTTAGAGAGTGGAACACAAGGATCTGCCGCAGCAAAACCGAACTCCCTGTATCCAGGATGCACCTTCACTATTGCTGTGTCTATCTCCAATCTTGGAGCCCAGAGTTTATTGGTTGTTTCTTCATCCCGTGCTGTGATGATATTCTCGCCGCCATGTTCCTTGAGGATTTTTTCCATCACCATTAGCTTACGCTGAAGATTCTCTTCATCGAATCCTTGGACATCTCCAACGAAATTGCCCTCACAAGTTGGGAATCCGAGATTCATGACATCACTGATTGTTTTTACTGTGTAGCCATCTGTTGCCTCAATGGTTCCTGCATCAATTCCCGACATAGAGATCGCCAAAGAGGCACTTATCAGGCCATCTAGATTCTTAAAGAAGGCGCCAACAGTTGCTTCCACAGGCATTCTAGGTGCGAGTTTCAGGGTTGCCTCGGTGATTATGCCTAAGGTACCTTCAGACCCCGCGAATAGTGCGGCCAAATTATATCCCATATTATAGCGAGGTGCTCTTGTTCCTAATCTTAGAACTGTTCCATCAACCAAAACTACTTCCATACCTTGAATCCATGCCCCAACGCGACCATGCCTGTAAGCATGGTGGCCGTTTGAGTCCGAGGCGAGGATTCCACCAATGGTTGCTGCGTCATGACTTCCAACGTCATGAGGAAAGGTCAATCCTCTTTTCTCCAACTCGTGTTCGAAAGTTTCGTATCTAACTCCGGACTGAACAATAGCAATCATATCTTCGTTGCTAATTTCAATGATTTTATTCATGCGGCTCAGGTCAAGAAGAATTCCTCCCTTAACAGCAAGCGATGAACCCTGAAATGATGCACCACCACCTCGAGGTGTAACTGGCACTCCTTTCTCATTGAGCAACGTCAATATTTCCACTACTTGTTCAGTATTCATTGGAAAAACTACCGCGTCCGGAACCGCGAAATATGGTGTAAGGTCCCGAGAATAGGCGATTCGGTCAACCTTAGCCGAAACAACATTAGTTTCACCAACGATTTGTATGAGTTGCTTAATTGTACCTAACATGCGCGGCGTACCTCCTCTACCGTTTGACTCTCTTTTTCTTCCGCGTAGTTCTACGGATGAGCTTGTAAACGACATAGACGATCAGCAATGCTGCAATAATGGCACCATAGCCAAGTAGTAGATTCTGATTTAGGAACCCTCCAATCCAATTCAAAACTGGCAGACTCAGCAAGAACTGATTGAGATTCTGCAAAATGACATCCAAACCAGTTGTGACAATGAATCCGTTCATAACGGTCAGTATTGTAGAAACAATGATTGAGAGATATCTCCAGGTGATTGATGTAGTTTCAAAGTACATCAAGTACATCATCAAGCTAAAGATCCCGACGATAATAATTATGCCCAGATAGTCTCTCGCCTTGAACGAGAGATCCTCCATATTAGTTATGTCTTCGCGTGCACCAAATGCTCGTGCATTGATAGCCACCTCAAGGTCCATCGCGCGACGAAACATCAGAAGAAGGAGTGGCGTTATAATGGGGACATAGGCTCTCCTAAACTTTTGGTACATATTGGCAGCATCAATGTCAAACCCTCTGGTCTTCTGAGCCTCTATGATAGCATCCATGCTTTCTTGAACCAGAGGGACAAACCTCATGGCTGTGATGAACATGAAAATGATTTTCGGTGGAACGTGAATCTTTGTAAGGGCACCACTAATCTTGGTCATTGGGGAAGTCATCGTGAAGATGGGTATGACAGAGACCACAGCAATGACCCGGAGCATAACAAGCAGACCATACATCATTCCGCCAACTGTTACTTCGCCGTAATTAACCACCACATTCCCGTGATCATCGAAAAAGGGAAAATTGATCAGCTGCAGGATGACTGTTGTATCGCCAAATCTGTAAGTGAGTCCTTGCACTACGAATAGAAAGACGAAAAGCATACTCAATAGCTTTAATATGAATCCTAAACTGCTTAACTCGACTTTTCCTACAAGCCACCATAAGGAACCAAAAATGATCCAAATCAAGAGGATACTGATATGCTCAATTTTTGTGCATTGGATAACTAAGATGAGGGCCAGAGACATGAGTAACAGCTTCACAAGAGGGCTCATTCTATCTAGAGGTGTGTCTTTTTTGACGTACTCGAATGCCATGCCTAGGCACCTCCTGTTTTGAAACAAGCAAACATTTCGTCGACGGTTACTAAGTTCTTCTTGATGCCGTAGCTTTCAAGCTTTTGAGAGAGTTGTGTGATTTGTGGTGGTTTCATGAATGCCTTATCCATAACTTCATGCATACCAAAGATCTCTCGCTTTGGACCATCAGCAAGAATCCTCCCCTCAGCCATAACGACGAGCCTATCTGCATACTGAGCAACAAGGTCCATGTCGTGTGAAATCATCACGATTGTTTTTCCCTTTTCTCGCATTCGTGTAGCAATCTGACACAACACATGACGCCCCCTGTAATCCTGTGCAGTTGTTGGTTCATCTAGAATCAAAATTTCGGGATCCATAGCAATTCCAGCAGCAGCTGCTACCTTCCTACGATCGCCAAAGCTTAATCTGAATGGAAAGATGTCTCGCAAAACCTCCAGATCCACTTCTTCTAAACTCTGTTCCACTCGTCGAGCTATCTCGTCCTCGGGTAGGCCCAAATTTCTTAGACCGAACTCAATCTCCTTCTCCACACTTATGCAAAAGAGCTGGTAGTCAGGATTTTGTAATATCAGTGCGATACTCTTCGCAATGCTGCCCGTGGTTAATTCCGCTACATCTTCACCCTCAACCTTTGTCACTCCTTGGGTGGCCTCTAGAAGTCCCAGAAAAAGCTTTACTAAGGTTGTTTTGCCGCTCCCATTTTGCCCTACAATCGCCACAATTTCACCTTGGTGGATTGTGAGATTAACATCCCTAAGGGCAGTGACAGGGACTCTTGTTGGGTATACGAAGGTGACATTTTCAGATTCAAGCATAATCTCGTCTGACACGGGTGGTGGTGCGGGTGGCTCCTTCCATTCCACTTGGAGGAATCCTTCGTCTAACAAATCCTTGAGGAGCAAATATGCTTCATCAACCGTTAATGGTATGCCTCCAATCCGGTCACATCTTTCTTGGAACCCTGGAAACTTCTTTGCCATCCTAGCGGCGAGTACGGTAACCGCAGGCGGGTTTACACCGACACTTTCCAGCAGCTCAGTCTGTGAAAAGATTTCTCTCGGAGTACCTAAGGCCTTGACACTTCCTTCACTTAGAACCAGTACTTTTGAGGCCAATCTGGCAATCTCATCTGTTTTATGACTGGTGATAATAATTGTCATGTTTTCTGTGTTTGCCAACTGCTTTATGACATCAAAAACTTCAGTTGTGCCAATTGGGTCCAGCTGGCTCGTTGGCTCATCTAGGATTAATACTTCCGGGAGCATTGTGAGTCCCGCAGCTAGTGCAACTCGCTGCTTTTGGCCGCCGCTCAACTCCTTAGGCTTTCTTTCTTCAAGACCATCAATACCACAGACTTTGGCCGCCCAAGCTGCACGCCGAAGTATTTCATCACGATCGACTGCAAGATTTGCCGGACCAAAGAATAGCTCTGACTCCACATTCGTGGTTGTGAACTGAGACTCTGGGTCTTGGAGAACCATTGATGCTTTACTTGCTAGCTGAATAATGGGTGTTTCCCACGGATCCAAGCCACACAAGCTGATTGAACCTTTCTCAACTCCAGTGTATACCGTAGGAATTATCCCATTTAGATGAAAGCACAATGTTGTCTTTCCTACGCCATTCGCTCCAAGAATCCCAAGTATCTCGCCCTTCTTGACTTCAAAACTAATTTCCTGCAAAGCCAGAGGACCACGCTCATAGGTAAAAGTGACGTTATCTACTTTTACCGTCGGGGTTTCATTCATTATCGCAGATTCCACCTGACTTGTGCTCCTTTCTCTCGCGAGATATATCTCTTCCTTGTTAAACTGAAATTCTTAAGAAAAACTAGGCTTAAGTGAGAGAGAAAATTACCTAAATGTCTGTTAAAGGCAATTAGTCAACCAGTTTGACTTGCACACATTATGCGCAATTCACTAATATAAAATTGACCTCTGACTTCAGCTTCAGGGGAATAAAAAAGGAGGCGGCACTGGCCGGAAAAAGCCAGTGCTCAATATTTCGTATTACCAAATGGCATCCGGAATGCGAGGCAAACCGCTTCTCTTGAGTGCCTCTATAACTGGTACTGCGATGATTGCAGTAATGATGGCTAGCACAGGCCACCACCATGTGTAGCCTATGTTTGTCGCGGTCGCAAGTGCAATCGGATATGTGAAGATGTACCAATATGGCGCTGCCCACCAGAAGTAGAATGCCATGAAGCCCATCAAAACAACAAGGAAGACGCCGAAATACTGCATCTTGGGGTCATCCCCTCGACACCATTCTGGGATCATTTTCCTACCTATTGGCGTAAACATTATGATTAGCCACGGAACCCAGAAAAGCAGTGTTGTCGCGAAGAATACGGCATTAGCAGTTTCTCCAGGTATTGTGGGCCACACATATGGAAAGATAATGAACGCCACTCCTGTGATAATCAGGGCGAAAATTGATAATATCCAACCAATAGTCTTGTTTGTGTTGACAAACATAGCAGTGAACACCGCAGGCAAAATTCCTGTGAGAACCACATCTAGTAGACCCAATGGGAACATGGCCGGACTCACAAACATGCCAATAATTCCTCCGATGATTGCGGCTATTATCCCGCCAACCGGGCCAAGTATAAACGGACCGATGGCAGTGAACACAACTGATAGAGGCACAAAGCCTCCTCCTCCGAAGTATGGGAATATCGGGATCAGGGCAAGTGCGCCGTTTATCGCGCCATAGACGGCGATAAAGGCGATACTCGCTCCTCCATAACCTGTCGGAGCTCTTTCTCTCGTTCGTTCTTCTGTCACGCGAATTTCCTCCAAGTAGGCTATTAGCCTACCAGTAAAAACAGCTTTCAAGAAGACGAACCGACTTATATCAATTATCTAATCGCGAGTTAATAATACGACAGTGTAGTTCAGTTACGAATAGAAACATACGCTTGACTGATGCTCGTTTTATGGCCAGTTTACGCCATGCAGACAGATTGAGCTAGTGAATGACCATTAGGGTCTTATGGGCATTAGAAGCCGCGTTTTCAATCATTGCTTTGCCGTGTGCCCCATTCCTTCTGACTTATGACAGGAAAAGGGTTTCAGGCTCGAAAAGCCCGACTCGGAATGTTCAAATTATGGAATTGATGAAGTACTTCCCATTGTTATCTACAATTCGGAGCGGCCAATCTTCTACGGTGATGCAGTATGGGAACCAAAGAAATCCTTGAGAATCTCAAACAAAGTATTATTGATGGAAACCGAAAAGCTACTCCTGCGCTCGCGCAGAAGGCAATTGACATGGAACTCCCTCCATATGCCATTGTAACGGATGCATGCTCACCAGCAATGGCTGAGGTCGGAGAGCTCTATCAACAAGGTGAGTACTTCGTTCCTGAGATTCTAATGTCAGCTAAGGCATTTGAGGCTGCAATGGCTGTTATTGAACCGCATCTTAAGAGCAAAAGGTTGGAGTTCACTGGCACCGTGGTCCTTGGAGTTTCTGAAGGCGACATACACTCAATCGGAAAAAACTTAGTTGCCATCATGCTGGAAGCGAGCGGATTCAACGTTGTCGACTTGGGTACAGATGTACCCGCGAAGAAGTTCATCGGAGCCGCCATCAAGAGCAACGCTGACATTATTGGGGTTTCTGCTCTAATGACTACATCTATGATTGGTATGAAAGACATCGTACGTTTGGTGAAGGAAGAAGGACTGGGCGTGAAAGTCATGGTGGGAGGAGGACCAGTCAATCAGGAGTATGCAGATTCGATTGGGGCAGATGCATACGGTCGGGATGCGATGGATGCCGTAAGAGTGGCGAGGAATCTCATGGAAGACGTGAGGGGGGCGTAGATTCATGCAATCTGGCAAGGAACTCATTGACACTGCCTTATATGGCGGTACTCCCGAGAGGATTCCCGTGTCCATAGTATCAACTGCTTGGATTTTCAATAACTACGGTCTAGACTTGGCATTGGTTGATCGCGACGGAGAGAAGATGGCGAAATCCTGGCTCGCATTCAATAAGGAATTCGGGGCGGACTCCGTATGCCCAATGCTTAGTCCTATGCTTATCCCAGAATACTACGGATCTGAAATGAGAATACCTCCAGGCGGCTTTCCACTTCTCGTCAAGCCGGCAATTCAGGAGCCAGCGGATCTTGACAAACTTGAAGCGTTTGACTTAGCTGGAGAGCCTCGCATTGCGGCTGCTGTTGATTGTGTGAAAAGACTAGTCAAGGAGATAGGTTCGAACACGTTCATCTGGTTGGTGTGCATCGGGCCCATTTCAACCCTCTCCCGCCTAATGGACACTCAGCTAATAATGGAGTGTCTTGTTGAGGACCCCGCGTTTATTGAACGTGCCTTCGCGTTCAGCGTTGAGGTTTTCAAGACAACAATGGAACCTCTCATTGAGATCGGCGTAGATGCAATTGATTTCTCTGATCCCGTCGCATCCCCTGACATGGTTTCGCCACGAATGTACAAACGATTTTTCTGGAAACATGACAGAGAGGTCGCAAAATGGATTCAGTCTCAAGGTGTTCACGCTATCTACCACATCTGTGGAAACGTGCTTAGAATAATCGAGGAGATGCAAAACACAACAGCAAGAGGATTGAGCGTTGATGCGCCACTAGACCTTGCACAAGCAAGAGATAGGGTCCCTGATGCGACACTGATTGGAAATGTGGATCCAGCTAACATCATCATGAATGGCACACCCGATGCAGTGACGGTCGCTTGCAAAGAGGCAATGATACGAGGTGGATCTAATGGTAGGTTCATCTTGGCTCCAGGCTGCGATGTGCCGCCAACATCCCCACCAAAGAATATTGATGCGATGATTCGTGCCGTCAAGCAGTTCGGGCACTATCCAATCGAGTTCTAATGTTTGAAACACTTCATGAACCGGTGCATCACTTCTACCATTTGTTAGTTCTTTCATGTGCCAAATCACATGCTATTACCGCCGCTATGCCATCTACGCTTTCGTCTTGCATAGTCGATGACAACAAACAAAATTACAGTTGATGCTGCCAAACAGAGCGCTATGTTCACAGTGTCCAAACCAAGGTTCCAGCCAGTTGCTCCAATCTCATAGATTGCTAGTGCGAAGTCGCCCTCAGTTTCCTCCGCAAGGATTGTTGTGGCCAGATAGAGGAGCCCATTTCCAGGAGCAGACAAATGACAAACTCTGCCCCCTCCGTAGCCATGTCCCCAGTTGTCTTCTCCTATTGTTCTGTTCCAGATTTCCTGTCCTTCAGTGTCGTACTTGATGAGGAGATATGTAAGGTCATAGCGGTACAGCTCAGCGACAACGTAAATTGACCCATCTGGTGCTACATCAACTGAAACACCGGAAATACTCTCCTTGAGGTACCCGTAACTAACGTTCTTCGTCACAGAC
>JAUWOA010000018.1 GCA_030612365.1 Candidatus Thorarchaeota archaeon | reverse complement strand
GCTACAAGCAGTTCACCAACATGCACGTAAACCTTGGCTCTTCTGGATTGGGAGCAACACTGGGAATCGTTCTTGGAGCCGGACTTTTTATCTGGATACTCGGTGCTCTTTTCTTCTGGGTTGTGGCGTCGTCCAACAACTGAACTAGACTCATCACCTTCAAATACTGGTTTTGTTTTAGATTCATAATCAGCCATCATCCAGTCATGATGCAGGAATGGCCTAGGAATCTGAGAGGATTAAGAATGGCATCATTCACACGGTCCGTTGCATACCCATGGGCACTTACTGGGGTCTTCGGCGCAATTCATCTTGTGGTTACAATCATTCCTTATAGCATGGCTATCGGTGGCGGTGGCGTGATTTCCTGCGGCCTGGTTTCTGGTGCGATTATCGGTTTCCTCCTTGGTCCATTCTTCGGTACAATTGCAGTTCTGATAGGATCGTTTGCTGGCGGATTCGTCAATCCAAGCATCGCTATATTTGGCCTGTTGACCCCTCTGGCTCCTGCTACAGGCGCGTTCGTTGCAGGCTCATTTCGCGTAAGAGGTTCAAGAATGAAGCCTGTGGCACTAGTCCTTTTCGTGTACATTCTAGGATTGTGTTTGTTCATTCTAAGCCCAATCGGAAGCCTTGCTCTAGGATTTCTGTGGCTTCACATCATCGCAGCCCTACTTGTCTTGCTCTTCTTGGTGCCCGGCTTGGGTCGTCAGTTGAGTGAGGCTTTGAATCTCGAATCAGTCCCTGAGCAACCACTGAGTTTTTTTGCCATATGGCTGGTCAGTTTCATCGCAGTAATGGCGGATCATCTCGTAGGTTCCACAATTGCAGCTTACATTTTCTCAGCTGGCTTGGGTCCTGAAGCTCTCGCCTTGCTCTTCATGGCAATCGCTTTCGTCTACCCTTGGGAACGCCTTCTTGCTTCGGTCATAACAGCAGCTGTACTATTCGTCACGAGCGTATCTCTTGCAAAGACATATTTCGATTTGCCAACTCTACCAGGAATCCATTCAGCACCACTAGAACTCCCACCCGAGGAACTTGAGGAGTTGTCAGGATAGCAGCCTCCTCTCAGTGATTGAACAGAAAATACAAGGAGCAACAGCATCTATTCCCGCTGCAATGGCGCAGTGATAAACGAAACTTCATATGGATTCGCTCGATAGCATCACTAGGGAACGGGGGTAAACCCGCTTCCGTGGTAGAGACACACGTAGGGTGTGTGCATAGGAGAAATAAGAAATTGCAAATAGATTTAATGATGCTTACATTCGCGATTGTACTATTCGCGTTCTTTGCGTTGATGTTCATCGCAAGCGGCATTAAGGTGCTGAAAGAATGGGAGAGAGTAGCCATACTCAGGCTTGGCAAGTTCAAGCACATCAAGGGACCCGGAATTATTTTCGTTGTGCCAATGCTTGACAAGATTGCTATGAAGGTTTCTCTCAGGCTTCTGACCTACGCTTTCAAGACTGAACGGTCTTTGACAAAAGACAATGTTCCGGTCGTAGTTGATGCGGTCATGTACTTCCGTGTCATAGATGTGGAGAAGGCAATTCTGACCGTCGAGAGATACGCTGTTGCGGTCGAACTTGCAGCACAGACCACGCTACGAGAAACCATTGGCAAAATCACTCTTGACGAGCTGCTCTCTGAGAGAGATCAGATTGCAGAACACATGCAGGAACTCATTGACGAAAAAACAGAAATCGCACTGGCTTGCCCAGTGTGACTGGAACACTGGGGCGTCAAGGTTACTGCAGTAGAGATTCGTGATGTCGTCATCCCGTCGGCATTGCAAGACGCAATGAGCAGAGAGGCACAGGCCGAGAGAGAGCGCAGAGCGCGAATCACACTAGCTAAGGCCGAGCTTGAGGCTTCCGAGAATATGCTACTGGCGGCCAAGAAGTACGAGCAGTCTGATGTGGGCTTGGTTCTGCGGACTTGGAACATTATGCAAGAAATATCCAAGAACGCCAACCTGATTATCATGGTGCCAGCCACAATACCGGAGGTTGGAATGGCAGCTGCTACAGCGGTAGCGTTGACTGCTGGAACCGGTGGCATGAAGCTGCCGAAGGACAAGGGGATGATGCAGAAATAGACACAGCCTGTGTCATAATGAGGTGGACAAGATAGACGCTTGGATCAAGATATTCATCGTTCTCGTGATGTTGTCAGCATTGAGCTTGGTCGTTGGTTATATCAGCCACAACCCCTTCGTGGGATTGATTCTCCTTGCGGTCATCCTCACGCTCCTAGTTGTCACAGTCGAGCCGGTCACTGGAAAGGCGATGGCACAGGTGACGATTCCTATCGTCATCATTTTATTTGTATTCCAGATCGTTCTGAACCCGACTTTCCAATTCGAGATCTGGATGCTGGTCATCGTAGGGGCAGTCCTCTACTTGATGTTCGCTCTCTTCACTGGAGGAGGCGCGCTCGAGGGAAGTCTGATTGATGCGGAGATGTCGCTGAAACTGTTTCCAATTTATGGCTTCGCGATATTGCTTGCGTCAATCGCAGATCCGTCGAATAGAACAACAGCCATCATGATGGCTGTTACTATCGGCGGGATGATGGTGCTCTACATGGTATTCCTAAGGGATTACGATGAGTGGCCAAAAGTCACCTATGACCCCGAAATTGTAATTGCTCTAACTGATTTGAATCCGCGGGGCAAGGTGAAGTCGGGAAGAGAAGTCTGGTGGGCAAAGGCTACAAATCCTCCGATACAGGCAGGAGAGCGTGTCATGTTTCGGGGAGTTAGCGGACTCACGATGATCGTTTCAAGGCATGAAGACGATCAGAGCCCGGAACACGAATCAGCCAACGATTAGATTACAGGGTCGGCTGGCTCGACCCTCAACCTCTTTTTTCTCGGCCCCGTTTTAGAAGGAGCCAGATGATAGACAGTCCGAATAGAAAGCCCAATACCGTTGTTATGCCCCACTCGATTTGGAATATCTCAGGGTTAGTGACTGGGTCTCTTGGATAGACTGGGAAGGCGATATAGGCGATGATATTCCACGCGAAATGAAACCCAATAGGCACCCAGAGTCGCTTATTGGAGTAGTAGTAGCCTAGACTCAGCACTACACCACCCACGAAGAGATTGAGAGTGAAGAGAATGACCAGATGATAAGGAACAGATCCAAGAGGCGCCCACCACGAGAAATGAACAAGCGCAAAGATTAGAGAGCTAGCTGCTATGCCCTTGCCTCGTCCCCAGAGCTCCGTCATTCGAGTCATCATATAACCACGGTAGCAAAGCTCCTCCAAGAAAGAAACTGGAATGGCGATGATAATCACTGATAGCACAAGTTCGCCAGCAATCAACGATGCAGATGCGACTTGACCTCCAAAGGCCAGAGCTATCAAGAAAACTAAAGCAGCTGCTGCACCTCCAGCAATCCCCCCAATGATCAGATGTGGCCAGGTGTTCTTGTCGGTTTCAAGGCCCAGCTCCGCAACAGAATCGCCTTTTTCCAGCTTCACGAATTGAAGTGCTGCAAAGAACATGAGAGGGAATGTCATCAAGGACAGCAGGCTACGCATTGATTCGTACGACTCGGTACCCAGAAAGGGTGCAGACAACATGTAAGGCATTTCCACAATTAGAAGCATCACAAGGGAGAACAGGATGATTCGCATTACTTTCTCAGTTCGTTCTTCAGACATCAGATTCGCCATAAACGGCCTAACAGCTAATACCTAAATCTCATCCGGTTGCAATATCCAGATAATTCGAAAACATGCGCAAGCGAGGTGGGGTGCATTCGTCACCGACATGTATACAGCTAGCCAACTGATTTAAGTACACAACATCATTTCGACTTCCAAGGCTAGTGAGTAGTGCCGCCATCGAAAAGTGAAACATATTCGACGATGGTTTAAGTAATCTAGGGAGAGAGGTTTCTTGTCGAATGCACGTAGGCTATTGCTGGAGTTCGAAACGGAAGAGGTTGGTGTTCGTGCCAGAAAGAACAAGAAGATGAGAAAAGCTCTAGTTCGTGCATTTTCAGATCCCTCAGAAATTGTTAGAGAACGAGCTTTGATTGCGGCGATTGATCTTGGAGACCCCAGCATTGTGACGGACATCAGGGCTCCTTTGGATGATGATAATGCGGACGTTCGCGTCGCAGCAGCGCAGGCATTGGCTTGGTACCATCAACCAAGAACTGTTCCGGCTCTGATTCACGGACTGAAGGATTCAAACACCTGGGTGAGGTCACACTGTGCACTAGGTCTTTCCAAGTTACTCCACGGGCCGATATGGGCACGGATTCCCAGCGAAGACATAGACATCATTCACGCGGACTTTCCTGAAATGGATGAAAGCAATATCAGGAGCTTTCTCCACAAGCTGGAGATAACCGAGGAAGCAGTAGACCAATTCATAATGTGGAAAAGTGCGAAGTTCGATATTGAGATTGACGAGAGCATTCTGATTAAAGAAACTGAAGGAAAACCAATCATTCTTACGGCTGCAATGACCGAAGGCGCCGAACCAGTGAAGGATTCTGGCCTCTCTGAGGAAGTGGAAACGATCTTGAGCGAGCTGCCAGATGAGGTTAGGGCGTCATTGCCTTCCGAGGACCTTCGCCGATTGACCCCCTCAACTGCTAGGGAGCTTGTCACTTCACTGACCACCAAAAAACCCAAGAAAAAGGCTGTCAGAGTCAAGCGGGTCAAGAGGGTACGCAAGAAGAAGAAAAAGCCTCTCGCGCGCGAGCAGCTCATCGAGAAGATACCGGCCGAGGTTCGGGAAACCGTTTCTGAGGACGTTCTCGAATCCCTAAGTACTGATGAACTTGAGGCGCTAGTTGCTGCTACACCTGAAGTAGAGGAAGCTGAACCCGTTGTAGAGGAACCTGAGAAAAAGAAACGGAAGAAAGAGTCCGTTGAGGCACTTCCGCCCGTCGACGAGGAAGCGGTCGAAGATTTGCGGTGGCAGGGATTCGTTGACAAATATGGCGAGGAAAAAGCCGACTTACTTATCACGGTATCTCCAGAAATGCTTGAAGGTATTCCTCAGGAACAGATTGCCGATATGGACATGGACACTCTCAAGAGCTTGGTCCAGGCATTGGAACCTCGATAGGTGAATGCCTATCCAGATCCCCGAATCACAACTGCGAACTCACTTGCCAGTTTACCATACCATTCCAGCAAGTCACGCATATTATCTACATGGCGATAGATTCCGTTCCCATACTGGGAGATAGCTAGCATCAGTTCTTCGTCAATCTCGCTGCGCTCGCCTAATCCAATGCAATAGATAACCAAGTTGACAGCCTCAGTGAAGCGCTCCTTCAACACTTTTAGTGGCGGGGGCCCAGATGTTGTCATTCCATCAGTAAGCAATATCAACATGGTTGGTTTCTTGGTATCACCAAAAGCCTCGAGAATCTCGTGTGCCTTTATCAACGCGGAGCCCATGTCGGTTAAAGTGCCGCCTTCTTCAACTTTGTCTACTACGTGAGTGCTGATTATCTGAAGGCCAAGTGCCTTTTCTCTGCCCGTGCATTCCACAAAAGGCTGAACTTCGCCTGTGTCGGAGTTGAGAAATGTCATCTCACTCACTTCCTTCTCGAAAGTAATGACACCAACCTTCTCACCATAACCCCTCCCAACTTTCTCGGCTAGATATAGGAGGATGGCCATTGCAGCTGCTTCGGCACGGCTAACCATACTACCTTCTTCAAACCGGTCTAGGAATGCCTGAACTTCCGGGTTATCACCTGCGAGGTCCTTTAGACCCTCCCGGGCATGCGCCATATCCTGAACTGGAACATCGGTAGTCTTCATTGATCCACTAGTGTCAATACATAGTATAGCGTTGAAGGGTGTGGCTATGCCAACTGTCTTGAACTCATATCCGGTTTTCTCTCTTAACGCTTCGAAGGCAAGCTTTGCAAAGCTTTTCCCGGACAACGTCGGTCTGACGTTCATTATCTCCACATTAGCATTCATCTCGGGCCAATTGAATGACATCCCAGGATAGATAAGCCGACCATCAATGATTTTCTCAAGAGACTTCACTCTTTCAGCTGCTCGGGTGACTAGGTCATCCGTGTTGGCGTCTTCTGTAAGTGGCTTCAGACCGAACTCCACGTACTCGATAGCTGTCATATCCTTATCATAGAGCGTTACTTCAACCATATCCGATTCCATAAGTAATGAAGCTTCCAGAATCAGTGTGTCAATCACAATTTGGTCCGGAGAAACATCCTTGCTCTTCCTGATCTCTGCGGCTCCCCAGAATGCAGATTGAGAATCTTCAAAAACGACGATAGATCCCATCTCTGCGTTCAAAGCTTTGGCAGTCTTGGGATGAAGATTGGCGTAGCCTCTCAGGTCGCCACCGTCAACGATCTCGAGTTTTGCTTTCTTGGTGATGGGAGTAACCTCCGCTACAAGTTTCCCGTCCTCATTTTATAAAGAATTGTGAGGCAGCAGAGTTATCCAAGCATAGACTCAATCGCAGACATGAATTCAGTGGGGGTTGAAAACAGCTGTGAGTTGCTTGTTAGGTCAGTTGAGAGAATGGGGTGCTTCTTCTGTTGCGCCAACTCCGTAGTGAGCATGGTGGCTTTCTCGTAGTCGTTCAGGATAACGCAGCTAACCATGTCATTAGGGTGCGATTTTACCCAGACTATGAATTCACGCGCATCATCTCGCTTTCTTAATGTCATGAAGTAGGAATCAAAATATATGCCATTGTTGCCCCCCGCGGATATCGGCCGCAGGTCAGGCCACGTCGTTCTGGGGGGCAGCATATAGTCCAAAGAGGCGACATCTAGTGCACCCTCTGCTATCTTTGCAATGAGGCTAGTTTCCAATGCTAAACGTGCAGGCTTTTTCTTTTGTGTACACGTTAGCATTTGGGGGTTCTCATGAGCCATACGCTTTGTCCGGAATGGCGTTCCAACGAGGGACAATGCGTTTCCTCCAAGAATTCTTTGGATGTCACTGAGAGACCCCAAGAAATCTCTAGACAGAAGGTGCAAAATCACGTCAGCGGCTTGAACTGAAAGAAAGCTGTAGTCGGTGCCGAAGAGAAGTTTTTCTGACCAATGAAAGCCAGCATTTGCCGGCATATCGGAGGCTGTGCGAAACAGAATAGGAACGTCTTGATCATGGAGGGTTGAGGTCTCCCCATAGATGACAGGGTCTCTCAGCAGCTCGTGGAAATGGGGGTCTCCAGGACTCATCCCGCAATGAGCCAAAATGACTTTCAAACCTTTCATTGCTTTCGCATACTTTTGTTCGTTCCGCATGGCTTCGACCATGGCATGTATCCGCCGTGCAGTTCTTACATTCCGAGTGTCGAATATGATTGGAACCCTCAGCTCCCCAGCTTTTCTTACGACACGTAGAGTCATTTCATCTTCGATTTCTTCAACGAAAAGCTGTGCTACCGGATGCAGCTTGAGACCCCTAAGTCCGAGATTTGTTACTGCGCGATTAAGTTCACGGACTGCTGCGTTCTTGGATCTCAGAGCGTCTTTTGGGTCAACTCTTGCGAAACCAATCAAGCGAGTTGAGTGAGGAGCACGAGTGGTCCATCCTGCAATTTTATCATTTGATACCTTAAAGGAGGCACCCTTGCCTTCCCCTAGATAGTCATCTGTGAAGGGAAAGACAATGGTTCTGTCCACAAGCCATCCATGGTTAAGTCGCGCCCAGCTCTTCCGACTGGAGAAGCACTTGGAAGATAGCGTGGAAGGCACGACATCCACGGGTTCAAACAAGAGTGCATCACTCTCTTTCAGGTCCTTAGCCATGCGCTGCATTTCAAACCAGAGCAGAGCGTAAAACTCGTACGCGCCAGAAGGCGTGTTTGTGTGTCCTTTCTCACGACCCATATGATGATGTGCGTCTACGATGTACAGCCTGAACTTCTGTCCCTTCTTGATGCCTTTTTCAGGCTGGTCTTCTATCGCTCGAACTACGAGCATGTGTTCTTCGCTCCTCTAGGTAGGAGATACATCAAATGCTCGACATAAACCATTGCGTGAGATACATTCATCTGATATTTCATCTTGGAAGATGTGACACGAGGTAAGACTCAATGCTTGTGGCGGAAGATATCGCGGCAAACGAGATAAGACGATTCTTTGTAGTGGACGCGTCACTTCATCTCGGGTCAGTTAAAGTCGGGACATCTCTCCGCACATTCGACCCCGCGAGAGCCTTTACGTACTTTGGCTCTCTTGAGAATCAATTGATAGAATATGCATCCCAGTTCTCCGAGTCATTCCAATACATTCCACGGCGAGCTTATAGCTACTTGAAGCATCCACCTATCCTCTCAAGCTTGTGCCAAAGCTCGTTAGAGGAACCTAAGTCCAGCTGGTTGGTGGACCAATTCTTGACATGTCCGCTCATTAGTGTGGGGCATACATCACTTCCTAAAGCAGAACAGATGAAAAACACAAAGTCGATTCAGGAATGGTCCATGGGCCCCCCGTATGGTCCCAGATTGTACTATATCCAGGATATGCGTCACGGACGTCGCACGCGCTCCGGTTGGGGGTGCATAATGAAAGCTGCCGACCTCGGGCATCGCATGGGAGAAACGAATCTCAGTGACCTTGATGGATACGTCCAAATGGGGCATCCAGTATTCGTGGAAATGGATGAACCGGATGACATTGACATTGTATTGAAATGGCTCATTGCGCTTAAGGAAGCAGGACGTAAAAGACCATCATTGCTGCTTAACCCAAGAGCTCACAAGGATTGGAATGCAGGAATCACGAGGCTAGTTGATATCCCAAGGAGCAGGATTCTGACTTCAGGAGCCACTATCTCATCGCTCTCGACCCTTGTGCGGCACCTCAGGAAAACCAGCAAAGAAGCAGATTGGTCATCAAGACTAGTTTTCGCCACCCGTTATCCTGAAACACAGAGCGGAGATGGCGTTTCGGAGATTCTAAGCTATCTACTGAGCAAGAACTTGGCGGCTACTCCACAAGAACTCCAGAGGGTGCTTGGCGGGAACATCTTGTCCATGATGCCTTCAAGACCACCATTCCTTTCTTATGCGGATAGTGACTCTGCAGTCGTTGCAGAGGGACACCTGGGCAAAGCGTCGTTAAATGAGATTGCGCGCATCCTCCGATTGGCGGTTGCTCGCGGACTTCAGAGCGTCGCTTCGGTTGACTACATGACCGGAAATGATGGAGGAGTTGTGCACCTAGATGGCGCATTGGTAACTCTCACGACACCATCTACGAATACGGCCACTAGTATGGCGATAATCCTTGAGAGGAATGGTTCCTTGAAGCTCGCAGGATGGAAGCGCACGTTCACAGACACGCTGCAAACTAGGAACAGCGAAGCGTTTTCCACACTAGCTAGATCAATAGCAATGTCCTATGGTCTCATATTGAGCTCTCCTTCCCACATGACGCGTTTCGACCAAGCTGTGATGAGCTGCTTGCAGGTCAAGAACCCGCAGGAAATCTTATCGGCTCTGCATTTCCAAGTGGACATTGCGGACTATGAACAGGGAGCAATTCTCGTCTCTCCTGACGATATGCGAGCGCTCAACGTAAGCGAGGGGGGCCACTTGTTTCTGCTTGATACCGCAACAACCCGATGGTGGGTCGGCAGGGCTGTGACGGATAAAGAACACCCGAGGAAGCGAATAGGAGTCTCTTCGCAAGATGCAATGCTTGGGGGTTTCACTAAATCAAGAACTGTTGATCTTGCCAAAACTGAAAGGAAGGCCGTCAATCTTAGCGAAACGGTCCTTGCATTTGACAATGCGGATAGCCCTCCAAATGGAGAAACCTCTGCATCATTACATCTCCGAATTGATACTATCAGAAGGATGCTGCATAATAGGTTCGTTGGCAAGGGTATGAAGTTCAATATTGAAAACGGAGGGCTGGAAATTTTGCTTTCATTCGCATGGTCCAACCCCGGATTAGATTCGAGCCAGATCGGTCGCATGAATGGCGCGTCGATTCAATTCCAACCCTCCCAATCACTCAGGGAGTTCAATGTAATCATCTGTGTTTCAGCAGATCAGAATATGCGAATACGAGACATCACGCTAAAATCGAAGTACTCGATCCAGTCTAGGCTCGAACCATTGGTAGAGAGGGCCCCAGAGCTAGGAGCCTTCTTGAGTGGTCTTGGCAGCACGATTACGAGAGCTGAGCTAGCTGCCCTGTTTTCGTTACTTGTCTTGAGCACAATTGCGAATAATCGCACCGGAGGGTGTATGGGTATTGTTACAGTCACTGTTCCACCTCAGAAGTTTTCGGTTCAAAAGAGAGGTGTTGTCCAGTCATTTGTGGAGTTTCGGGAGGACCTATCTTCAGAGGAAGTTCTGGTTTCCATAATCTATTCAATACTTGATACCTTGCGACAATCCGTGCAAGCAGTCAGCATAGCAGACGGTTACAGAGCCGTAGCAGAGATGTTGGAAGATTTCGGCCCTGAACGACCGACTCTAGTGATGATTCTTGGAAGTGATGTGGATGATGACCGTGGAAGACCCTTCCTTCGAGCGATAGCTGAAAGCGAGAGGTGTCTGTTTGATTTTATGGGACTTGGTATGACTTTTAATGAGAAGAAAGCGCCACACGTGTTTGACGGTATTGTCGGGAGAGTCTACCCAATCACGTCATTCTCAACTCGCGCTTTTGACGACTATCTACTTGGAGCAATCGATCACATTGTGCCAATCGTTGAGGAGTCAGAATCTAGGGAAAATCAATAGCATCAGAAACCACGGCGAGTTTAGTTTCGAAGGTTTGTGTTTCGCGCTCTAGTTTTTCCAGAGTCATGCGAACTTCTTCTAGTAGGGTAACCAGATTCGATAATGTTCCAGTGCTAGATTCGGATACCCCCCTCCTTTGCACCTTCAAATGCTTGTCTAGCTCCCTAGCAACTAGAAACACCCTACTTGCAGTTTCTTCAAGTGCTCTCAACCGATCTGTAGTCTGTTCCATCCGGTCAACCAACTCACCCAGATTTCCATCAGCCACATGAATCACCCTTGTAGATGGTCATCAGTTTGCGCTAGTGTGCGCTCAAGAGTTTCCAGCCGCTTTGATAGACTCTCAAGACGCTCTACGACTTCGCTGAGTCTGATATCTATTTGACTTGATACAGACGCCTCGTGACGTTCAGTCGCCTCTAGTGAGGGGCGTACCTGAGGTTCTCCTGATAGCTTAGCTAGTCCATCTTCTAGCTCCGCCACAGTTTGGAGGAGGTCTGGAATGGACACCTTGTCGAGTCGTTTGTTAATCAAGATAAGTGCACGTTCGATCTTCTCAAGCTTACGCGCGTTCAAACAGATGCCTCCATTCAGTATAGCCGTGTCTTGTAGATTTCATGTGCTAATGGCTTGGAACCATACAGAACTTCTACTCTAATGTTAGCTTTTCCTTTCTCATCCGACATTGGTACAAGCTTCAGTGTAATCTTCTGATCAGACCTCGGACCGACCTCATGCTTTTCATTGGTGACCTCAGACACTGAATCACCAACAACAATTGAAACGATGACTCGAATTCCAACAGTGACTTGACTTGGGTTGACAATCCTGATTTTGTAGTTGAACGCTTTGCCCCCAACAAGTGCATCAGGCACCGCTCCGAGATCCACGGACAGCCCCAAGAGGTCAGATGTCAGAGGTCGCCCCTTTGGCCATCTTGTGATTCGTCCCAGCTCCTGTAATCTTGAAAGCGATGTCTTGAGAACCCTCAACTCCAAGCCAAGCTCTTCTGCAGCTTCCGCTAGATCAAAGACCCCATCATGGCGTTCATAAAACAAGAGAACGCGTCTGTCCTCCTCAATGAGATCACTAACACCCTCTAGAATTTCCAAGATTGCTTCAGGCAGCTCGTCTGCCTCGTGAAGAGAGAAGTATCTCCCTCCGTCTACGAAATCAGCAATGCTTCTAAACGACTTTTCCACCAGGGGATTGCAACCACATACAAACGGAAAGAATGTGGTACCGAAGTTGTCCTTCATGGCCTTAAGCTCAGTCTTTGGATCATAGCCCTTGGGACATCCATCTGGGAAGTAATCGTCACCTAGTGAATTGTAGTCCGTTCCATGTGGCGGCGCATCGCCCACTAGGAGGAGAACTTTGTACGCATCACTAAACCATGAAAGCTTGGTGCGGGCATCGAACAGCCCATCTGCTACGGCCTCAGGAGTATCACCACCTTCGGATGGTTTCAGGCCAGATATCTGACGATGCACCTTCTTCATCTGATCGGTGAAGTCAAAGACGCGTGTCACGTAAGTGCGGTCTTGAGGGGGATGATCCCTGTACGAAACTATACCGAATCGAATTCTCAGGTCTTTAGTGCGGGCCACAACCTTATCCACGATGTCGAAGAGACTATCCTTGACTGCACGGATATCATCCTTCATGCTTCCTGTGGTATCAACTACAAAGGCAACGTCCAGCTTCGCAGGGGGCACCCCTATCGTCTCCTGTCAGACGAAAGAGCTAGCCGCAATTAAGCTTTTGGAGGATAATTACAAGCACAGCAGACTTTTTGAAGGCTTGAAAGAATCGATGCGCGTGAAACCGATGAACGAGAGCGCAGTCGCTATTGAAATAGAGTTCGATGATGGAACTATCTTGAAAGGAGCACTCGACAGAGTGTTAGGCCCGCTCATCGTCGCGGATATTAAAGCCGCTGCGCCAATCGATTGCAGGGCTGCCTTAATGAGAGGAGAGATGCAGGTGACAATTGGAATCAAGAGAGGCAATCGGAGACCCACAAATGATGTGAAGAAGGGTGATATTGCATACATGCCACTCGGTGACAATCTCTGCATCTACCTCAAGGATACGCGAACATTTAGTCCGGTAAATATCCTGGGCAAAGTCACATCAGATGATGTTCTTGAGAATCTTGACAAAGTGCGTCGTGGTAGCAGAGCCACGTTTCGAATTATGGAATGAAGCAGAGGACTCAAATTCGTTGTAGATTCCTAATGAGCTCCTCATTCTCGTCAGGCGTTTTGACTGTTGGATCAACAGTCATTCCAGGTTCGTGGGTTTCAATCAGAACCTCCATCCCAGAGTCCTTGACTTTCTTGAACCCGTTGCTAGATAGCGCCCGAACTGTAAGATGAGTCGTGTTGAATTCAGTCCTGGCGAGGGTTTCCACTGTTCGCACTTCTCTTCGCAGCTTCGACCTAGTCATGCGAACTTGTTCCTTAAGCTCAGCAACCTGGACCTGCAATTCCCTACGTTGACTATGCTCAGTTTCAAGCCGCAACTTCAAATCGGCATAATCAGCCTTTGGGATAAAATCCTTTGTCCGGTCAATCCAAGTGCATGTTGTGCCATCGAACCGCCTTTTTGTAGCCACAAGATCCAGTGCATTCAGGATCGCGATGACATCATACACCCTTCGCTTTGGAGCGTTCAACATGTCGGCTAGAATATCACTGCGAACCCCTTCGGACCCGCTCGCTTTCAAGAGCCTAATTGACTCTTTTGCCAGTTCAACCAGCTTCACAATCGCACCCCAAGAATGTGTCGGTGTATGGCGGCCTCCGAGCACACTCCCAGTGGATTTCGGGTAGGAAGTATTTAGATGTTTGTGTTGTGTAGCGATTTTCCGATAGTTTTGACTGATAACCAAAGCTATCATTATTCGAGTGAATTTGCGAAAAATCGCCAGCTGAAATTGGCGGTTTGCAGAGCCAATGAGCACCCGGGGGGAGGTGCCATCAACACCCAAGATTATTTATCATGCATACTTCGCACGAACCACTAGTTTACGCACATTGACAGGTGGCAGTTGATATGGACAGAAAGAAAATAGTGATTATGGGCGCAGCTGGTCGTGATTTCCACAACTTCAATACATACTTCCGTGACAATGAGCATTATGATGTTGTTGCGTTCACAGCTGAGCAAATCCCCGGGATAGAGGACAGAATGTATCCACCGGAGCTTTCAGGTAAGCTCTATCCTGAGGGCATTAGAATCTACCCGGAAGAGAAACTCCCGGAGCTGATCGAGAAGTACAACGTTGAACAGTGCATTCTGGCTTACTCTGACCTTCCATACTACACAGTAGGCAGCAAGATTGCATGGGTCAACTCTCTGGGACCGGATATTCGACTAATGGGGCCCAAGCTCACCATGTTGAAGAGCAAGAAACCAGTGGTAGCCATCTGTGCAGTACGGACAGGTTGTGGCAAGAGCCAGACGTCTCGTAGGGTAAATCAAATACTTGTTGACATGGGCTTGAAACCAGTGAATATCAGACACCCCATGCCCTACGATCCAGACCTGACCACTCAGATTGCTCAGAGGTACGAGGTGCTAGAAGACTTGGATCGTTACAACTGTACAATCGAAGAGCGGGAAGAATACGAGCCCATGATTAGCATGGGGGTGATTCTCTACGCAGGAGTGGATTATGGTCAGATTCTGGAGCAAGCTGAGAAAGAGGCAGATGTAATCACATGGGACGGCGGTAACAACGACTTCTCATTCTACAAGCCCGATCTTCTCATTACGCTTGTGGACCCTCTCAGGCCAGGACATGAGATTTCATACTATCCCGGTGAAACCAATCTAATAATGTCAGACGTTGTCATAATCAACAAGGTAGTTACGGCAGATTATGATGATATCGAGGAGGTTCGTGATAACATCATGGCGGTCAATCCCAACGCCATCATAATCGAGGCTGCCTCACCACTCACGGTTGATGATATGGACATCATCAAAGGCAAGAGAGTGATTGTAGTCGAGGATGGACCGACAGTGACTCACGGCGACATGCCGTTTGGTGCGGGGTATGTTGCAGCGCGGAAGGCGGGTGCAATCATCGTTGACCCCAGACCATTCGCTGTGGGCAGCATAAAGGAGACCTTCGAGAAGTACATGCACCTTGAGGACGTATTGCCCGCGATGGGCTATGGCGAGACACAGATGAAGGAACTTGAGCAGACAATTAACAAGTCCGATGTAGATGCAATAGTGATTGGAACACCAATTGATCTTGGAAAGCTCATCAAGATCAACAAACCTAATACAAGGGTCAGATATGACCTGCAGGAGATTGGACGACCGAACCTTGAAGATATCCTGTCAGAATTCGTCAAGAAGCACAAGCTGAAGTAAATAGATGGCTGAACCTGAGGCTGAAACATTCCTCAGGGTATCCCTTTCTTGCATATTGAGATATGGATAGGAAGTCGTATCTGGACTGCTCCCGATGAACGAAAGAAGAAACGTGGGAGGACGAGCTAATCACGCCCTCCCTTTATTGATCACCAGTACTCTTGGGAAGCAACGCTTGATCTAGACTTTAGGTCCCTATAAAGCACTGCTGCAAAAATATAGCTAATCGCGCCGAAGAGCAGCGAAAAGATGAGTGCTGAAATGTACAACAGGACGGCTGAGCCATAGAGAGCAAGAGGTGATAGGAATATCTCAACCACTAATGCGATGGCAAACACAGCAATGCCCAATAGAATCTGGCCACCGAAGATGTGCCAGAAGTTACCTGTTGTCAGCTCCCATGCCCTCTTCATCGAAGCGATTGCACCCAAGTCCTCAGCGATAACGACTGCGCTGGTAGGATTCAGTCGTATACTGAAGTAGAGAGCCACGATAGCTCCAACCCCGAGGATAGCAAGGCCCGACATCATCGCGCTTATGGCTTCCATTGAAGGGTTGAGGAGGTCAATGCCTGCCAAAGCATCAAAAAGGAGAAACATGCCAGGAGCCATCGCTCCGGTGACAATCAATGCAAGAAGAAACTGCGCCACAATCATAGTAGATATCCTACTAAACGCAAACGAAAGGCTTGTTCCCACATCAGCTTGGTGAGAGCCATAGTCATCAAGTGCGAATTTGATACCGCCTCCAGCAATCACGGCATTTACAATCATACCAATGACAGTTAGCACAATTGCAATAGTGATTATCTCAATAGCCAAGACTGGTTCGGCAGTTGCAATGCCCAGCAATGTGTTGATAATGTCTGTACCTACATAGAGCAATAGGTCAAATGCAAGCGTACCGTAGAGTGCATAGAACACTGCGAATTCAAGCAGACTGAAGGCCACTCCAAGAAGACCGACAATCAGAATGTAGCTCGGTAGCTTCCGTATCCATACTTTGAACGTTCTCGTTACAAGATCCAATGCACTCACAGTGAAATCCTGTTCAGGGGGTGCAGAGGGCTCAAGTCCCAATCCATCGTCATTTTCCATTAATAGTCCTCCCAAGTGATTTTGATATCAAGGTGTAATCTTATAATATCTCCGTACAGAATAGAGCTGAGGGGCGGAGCACTCGACAAGCAATCATGCAGGTTTCGGTCGAGCATCAAAGATTTCCATGAATTTCATGCCTCCTGCCTTCTCAAGAAGCGCCTCGAAAGCAATGATGACCACTTTCGGAGTGATTTCTGTGCTCTTCTTCGTGATGGAGGCCACCTCATGAATCAATGACGCGTGGTCTGAATTGACGGCAGCCTTTGGAGCTACGTAGAGGTTCAGCACGTCCATGCTGTAAGGATCATTCGTGTCTTCCTTTGCTACCTCTATCTGAAGCTCCTCAATGCCAGCAAGTGAGAGAAGGTCTGTGCGCAAAGCAGTGAGGTTCACAGTCGCGCCCTTGATCTTCTTCTCGCTTATGCCCATAATTTGAATCTGCGCCTCTGCGTCGTTCGTCCGTCCAACGTCCCAGAAGAAGGGACCATCCATCCCGCATACCGGACACTTGCCACGTTCTTGACGAGATGCAACATCGCCTAGCAGGAATCCCTCCACCATCGTGCCAGTTCCGTCAAGATGGAAAAGGGTCACGTTTCCGGGTTCATCCTCGCCCACAAACTCGTAGGAACCATCATCGTTAAGCTTGACAAGCTCCCAAGCCATAAGAAGAGGGCTAACGTTGTGATATGGACCGTCGTAGTCGCACTGAACAGCAAATGATGTTTTGCTCTCTGATGAGGCATAACCACCAATGATTCGAACCTCCTTGGCGCCCTTCTCTTTCAGCGTCTGGACTATATCATCGGCCACACGAGGGTAGATTTTCTCTCCAGCTAGGAGGACTACAACCTTCTCCTGGGCTTTGTAGTCTGAATCAGCCATCTCTCGGAAGAACCTGTTCCTCAAGTAACTAGGCATGCCAGCAAAGCCATTAGCCTTGAAGGCTCCAGCAATGTCGACTAGCTTGCCTGTTGGAATTGCACCGCCGCCACTGGTGGCAATGTAGAATTTTGACATCTGCCGGAGACCTAGATTTACGGCGTGCCATCCTAAATGCGGGGCGTACGGAAACAGGTTCATGCTGACCATCTCCCACCCTTCATGAGCCCAGGCATCCACAGCCATTTGACCAACTTTGACACAGTTCTTGAAGAGCAAGTCGTTGTCATGTCTAGTGAGAAAAACAGGGGAAGGAAGACCTGATGCTCTACCTGAGCTCAACCAGAATTGAAGAGGAGCATAAAGGTATTTCAATCGTTCCTTGAGCCGCTCCATTGCCTTTGCGCCCCCCAAGTGTAGCTTAACGCGTGCGCCGTTGTTGCGGAGGAAGCTGTACAAATCATTGTAGCCAGCTTCCTTAGAAAAGCTCATGAGGTTTCTAATAACCTCTGCAGGATCACGATCCTCACCGTCAACCTGTGAAGGATTTAGTACGAAACTCGCAAGGTTATCCTTGTAGTCTATCTTGCGGACAAGGGGTATCTGATACTTTGCCCAATCTTCAATACAAGTTATGTTGAATGGGTCTATATTGTTCTCCTTGAACAAGCGCCGATAGTATGCATGGTTAGGCCAGACTTGATATCTAATGAAAGCCCTAAACTTCTTATCCTGCATTTCCTTGATTTCACGATGGTTGGTCCGCTTAAGCTCCTGAAAAGTGAAAGTAGTCTTGGTCATCAGACAGCCTCCTGACGCATCTCTCTTAAGAGCGGATTAGATTAAATCGCGAATGATAAACATTCCGAGCCACATTCGAAGAGGCATCAAACGAGCTAGGCTCCGAAGTAGAAACTCATAATAGTCTACTCTAAATACTCCATTCAACTGGAACCGCATAGTAAGGAGATTTGCAGCGATGTCCGAGACTGACGAAAAACTTCAGAAAGGAATCATCGAACTAGACAAAGGCAACGACAAGAAGGCCTTTAGCCTCTTCAAAGAGGTGTTCGAGAGTAGGCAAAACAGGCTCATAAGAAAGGTCCAAGAGAATCCGAAGTCTCCAACGCTCATGCTGGACGCGATGTACATGATTCACGGATTGGTTTGGCTCAGAGTGGCTGAGGCAGGCAAGGATAAGAAAAACAGCTTAGAGCTCATGGCTAAGGCGGTTGGTACAGTTGAGGCCGCAAGAACTGCACTCGGGCCTCTCGTGACTGGCCTGGCGCAATGGGCGGGAGAGAAAAGGATTACCGCTGTGAAAAACAAGGCCCTTGGCCTCCTTGCAGCTACGAAGGATCTTGAGGACATGGCAAAGAAAGCCCTCGAAACACAAGTCAAGATGGGCTAGTAAACAATACGTCGATTCCACTAAATCCTACGATTCACGTTCTTTCATGTACTGAGTCCATGCTTCTGCAGGAAAGCGCCTCTTCATAATTTCGAGTTCTGACATAACAGAGGACTCGAGATCAATATCGAAATGGTTCACTAGCTGCATAAACAGATTGAAGACCTGAGCAAACTCTCTGGGGAGATCGTCCATATTTGGCGCGTTATGACCGAGCCCTATCGCCTTGTAGCCCTCTTCAACGGTTATGTAGCGAGATATCTCTCCTAGCTCTTCGATAAGATGGGTGAATACTTGAGAAGCGGGAAACTGGTCCCAACCGCGCTCGCGCTCGAATTCCGCGATTATGTTCTGAATTTGACTCAGGTCCATCTACATCATCCTCTTCGTTATCTGCATGACTTGCGCTCTTGCTTGATCAAGCGCGGAATCAGGCGGGTTTGCCAGAGGCCCAAGTCCAGTCGTTTCCAAAAGCGCTTCTCCACCCAAGAACATGGCCTCGCTCACAGCATTCATCATCTCTGCAGGGGGCAATATCACACACGCTAGCTTCACGCCGGGTTTAACATCCGGAATGTTGGTCACTATATGCCAGATACGAGAGCCGTCTGTGCATCTGCAAGACAGTAGGTTCTTGGAATTCTCGACAGGATGTGTCTGACTGACCTCCACTGCGAGGATATCAATGGCATATGCAGGATCCTCGGTGTGCTCAGCTAGCCTTGTTCGGATACCCTTCACAATGCGAAGCGCGTAGTCAACCTCGGCTAGCATGAGGTGCTCCTTTCCAGTTTTAGGTTTGAAGCCAGCTGACTCAATCGCGGCATTATAGATATCTGCAAAACCATCGATGGCAGTAATCAAGTTCTTGGTAGCCTCAAGGACAGCCAATGCAGAGGCATCAATGTAGGAGTACTTGATCTCGTAGAGAAGACTTCCGGCAATTTTAAGCGCCTCAACGAGTTTGCCGTACTCCACATGGACCTTGATCCTTCGGCCACTTACTACGTCATTTAGACGCCTGAGTGCATCTTCAAGCACTAGTACCCTTGCATCCTTCGCTGTGTCCATCAACCACACCGTGCTGAAGAGTGGCTAGAGTCCTGATAAAAACATCTCCCAACGTACGAGTAGGCCACGAGAAGTGATATATAGCAATGCGGGGTAACGATTCAAGAGTTCCCTGCTGTGAGAGAGGTATATTGATTCAAGCCATCTACATTCTGGTAGCAGATAGCGGCCTTTGCGTACTTGACAGGAAGTATGGAAAGGCGGAAATGGACCCGAACCTAATCAGTGGTTTCTTGACTGCGCTTATTCAGTTTGGTCGTGAATTAAGCTCGGGCAATCGTGTGCATGTCATCGATTTTGGAGCTTTTGATATCTGTCTCTCATTGAGGAACAACGTGATTGTCGCAGCTACAATCGATAAGACTGATGATACAAACGCAGCGATGGCAATCCTTAGTGATGTCAACAACGCATTTGTTAAGGAGTACCGTGAAATCCTGGTAGATTGGGATGGTAACCTAGAACCCTTTGAGAAATTCAACAAGACCGTCGATGAGATAACGAAGGACGGAAAAGCCTCAGAGAAGAGAGTTATTGTTCCGGTGATCAAGGGAAAAGTTTCCCCCATGCTAGTCCGTCTTGGTCAGATGAGACAATCCACCTTTGATGTTGCGCAGAAATGCAAGGGCAATTTGACCACACGAGCGATAGCTGATCAGCTTGGAATAAAGCTGAAGGATGTCCAGAAAGCTATGCAAGAGCTTGAGGATGCGAGAATCCTCGAATGGAAAGAGATCGGCTAGCGGACCTCAGCATTCATTCTTAATATCCGCCATACAAGAGTCATTGTGCGGACGATTGACTTGAGATGAGCCATCTGGAGAGGCTCTTGCCCAGCTACTGCGTATGGCCCCATTCACTACCTGTAGCAATCAGTATAAGGCCAATCACAATGAGTCCTGGAGCAAGAACTCCAATGACAGTGTAGCCGAGAATCCCTGCAGCATCAGCAATGAAACGCACAGAATGGATTACTCGTCCAGCGAACAATACGAAGAAACCCAGACCCAGCAGGAAGTTTGAGCGTCTTAGAAGTCCCCCGGACTGATAGGCTAGGTACCAGAAAAGACTCGGTATAAAGATAGCATAGATCACTCCGAATGGCATCGCAATCATATTCATATCCGAGTATGGAAAGATGATTAGGCCAAGTCCAATCAGGACTGCAGGAACTGCAAAGGCTATTTCGGCTTCTCTTTTCCCAAATATCATGAAACCAGCAGTGGCGGCTAGTGTTGCCAATGCCATCCATTGCATGAAGCCGCCTGCTTTCAGCCAGATGTCAAGCGTGCCTTCAATGTACGGAGTAAGACCGCTGTTTGTTCCAATCAAGGAATTCGGGTCTGCATAAAAGTCTCCTACGAAATAGAAGACTCTACCGATAGCAAGAAAGAGGAAGAACAAAGCAGTAGCGAACTGGAATGGATTCTTGCTTTTTCTCCACCTGAAGAAGAGCAGGTGAATGAATATGTAGAAGTATAACCCTACGACGAGAAACCAGATACCGATATGCGTCTCCCTAATCACCATGTCAACAGTTTGCATCATTTGTCTTTCTCCGTTTGATAAGCACGTTGCTGAGCAGAAACTACAATGCTAGCAAATAAAGATATTCTGGGCCATTGAAAGGGGCGAATACAGCGAAGTAACCTCTATATGAAGTGGAATTGAGCATATCATGGTGCTATCTTGAGCTCTCAACCTATGTGGAAACTAAAGTTCCAAGACGGAACAGTACAGGAGTTCATCGATATTCGCAGAAAGGTTGGCAATCAGATAGTTCGGGCATATCTTCTGAAGCCGGTACTAGAGAGCCAGAGCATCACGAGAGCTGAGATAAGCCTTCGAGGTCCCAAAAACGAATGGAAAGACTTTGCGAAATTCTTGGTTTTGAGAGTGACTAAAGGGGAAAACGAGTTCGGGATTTTAGCTGAAACTGGAGTCTATGAGAATCTGCGTATTGTGGGAACTGACAGTGAGGAGATTGCTCAAAAGTCGCCCAGTGAAATCACCCAGGCTTTCACAGAAGCACTGAAAGATCCCCAGGGATGCAGTGCTGTCATCATTTTAAGTACCGACTCGAAGGTCAAATCAGAGTAGAATGGGGTATCCGTAATCTGCATTTAGGGAGGAGTTCGAAGTTCAGAGAATCGCCAAATGCCCGGTTTGCTCGGAAAAGGCACCTCTAGATATCGACTACAGTGTGGTCAAGAAAGCCAAGAGATTCCCAGTCACAGTCAGAGTAGAACACAACGATCATTACTTCTATGTAAATCTGGATAGCTTCGGGTCAGTCACTGACATACTTCACCCAGAAGTGGTGGAGTAGTTCATCCGATCACAGTCCATAAAACTTCTTGGCGCTTTGCGTTGTTGCAGTGGCTACGTCTTCCATGGGTAAACCAAGCAACTCGGACAATGATTTGCAACCGTACGTGAGGTTTGCAGGCTCATTGCGCCCCTCAACTGGTGATAAGTATGGGCCATCAGTTTCTAGCATAATCTGCTCCAAAGGCAAAACTCTCGCGGCATGCGTGCGATTCCGGTATTTCCTGAAGTTGGCAGGTAGAGTGATATGCCAACCATTGTCACGGACCCGTTCAGATATCTCAGCATCGCCATCGAAGCAGTGCATAAGGACATCGCCTGAGAAATGCCGCTCCAGGAAGTCCACTGCCTCCGCATCAGCTTTTCGGGAGTGGATTACGAGGGGTTTCTTGAGCTCTACAGCGAGGTCTATGAACATGCTAAAGAGCGGTTCTTGTGCTTTCCTCTGAGAGGGGGCTTTGACCCAGTGATAATCAAGCCCAACTTCTCCTACAGCCACAATGTCATCTGTGTATTTTCTTGTCAATGATATGATCGTATCAGCATCAGATTTTGTGAGTCTTGATACTTGACAGCCTGCTGAATGATGCACGAATCCTTCATGTTTCTTCATAATGCCTAAAGTCCGTCGAAAAGAGCCAGGATTGATTGAGCATGTCACCAGTCCTACTAGACCGACGTCTTTCGCTCGCTGAAGGACTTTCTCGCGGTCATTCTGAAAATGTTTCATGTCGATATGAGTGTGCGCGTCGAAAAGCTGCAACTTGAAGACACCTACCTTGATTGCCAAGAAGCACACAATTGACTTTAATTGTTAATGCATAAATCCTATTTCATTACCGGGAGATGCACCAATGTCAGATCCAAATGATCGTATACGCGACCAGATGATGACAATCCATTCATTGAACCAGAAGATAGACGTATTGCAAGCCCAACTGGGAGGCGCTCAGAAAAGAGCACACCAATTTGAAGAGCAGGTCGCTCAACTGGAACAAATGATTGCTCAGAAAGATGCGAAGATTCAATCTCTTAATTCTGATGTCCAACGATACAGCGGAGCTCTTGACTCAATGGGGCATGAGGTACAAGGATTGAGAGCAGAACAAACGCAGCAACATGCGATGTCAGTCCCACTGCGAGATGATCAGAAACACGGTGAGCAACTCGCTGCCGCACAGCAAACAATCCAGAAACAAAAGGGGGACCTGATGGCCCTCTCGCGGGCTGCAACCGCAGTTCTGAATTCCGAAGACAATGCCCTAGAGGACCTCCAGAGGGTGCTACTTGAGGCAGGGGATCAGAGATTCAGAGTGCTGAATCTCGTTTTAACCAAACGTTCTGTTAGAGTTGAAGAAATCGCCTCGATTCTGGTTGTGGACGTATCCAATGCGATGGAAATAGCAGATGCTCTGCAGGCCGCTGGAGAGGTCGAGATAAGGGATGGAAACACGATTATCCCAGCTAAGAAGTATCGTGAAGTGAAGGTGCCAGTTGAGGAGTGGAAAAACTTGGATCCATTGGCAATCTTTGATTCGTTGGAAGGCATTATTGGAAAAACTGAGGAAGGCGAGGGCATTGTTAGCGCAATAGAAGCCGCTGTTGATATCCTTGAACAGAAAATGAGTCGAGGAGGCACATTGGTATTCGAAATGCGCCGAACAGCCAGCTCATGGAAGAAAAAAGAGGGAAACGTACAGGAGCTGCAATACAAGATTAGAGAGTGGAAGGCTAGAGCTCAATCACTTGGTTAGTCGGAGTTGTCGCTATCATTCTTTGTGGCGTCACGAACATATTCACTGAAATCAGTCATTTCTCCGCCTCGCTGGATTCTAATTTTTGAGCCCTCGCCCTTTAACTGACGAACAATGTACCTGAGGTCTAGCTGACTGAGAACCTGGCGGAACCCTCGATTAATTATAAGATTGAGAACAATCTCTTCAACACGTCCAGCTATTGCTGGCTCACTCTTCTTTAGGCTTTCAAGGTGCTGAGCTGCGTCAGGTGCAAGAAATCTCGCGAGCAATTTCGAATGTTCGACTTTGATTTTCGCTCTTTGTTCATTGGAAGCTTTGGTAGCCTTCTCCCGCTTAATGAGCGCAGCCATTTTCTTTCGTCGAATCATAGCCAGCTCAGTTTCATCATCCATTGGGCTGGAACCTCGGCTCACTGCGAATAATCAATCCAGTTAAGGGTGTCGATAGACCGAGAATGCTTTTTTATGTCTAGGACGGATACCACTATTGAAAGAATGGAGTGATAGGTCAACCAGGGTGGACTATGATTGGAAAATTCGGACAAGTGTAAATGGCTCGACACGATGGTCAAGGGATACGGCTGCAAACTGAGGAATCAGATTCTTGCGGTAGCTGAAGCTACTGCCAAGTGCGCGAAGCCAGAGCTGGCAGATATCTGCATAGAAGCATACAGTTCTCTAACGCGCGCTCAAGAATCAATAGACACCAATAGTACGGACGCATTTCCATGGCTAATTGGCTCCGCTAGTCAATTCGAGAATCTTGGCGAATTCGACAACGCAATAAGCGTGTATGTAAAAGCAATCAACTTCGCTACAAGCCTCACCCTGATTGACAGAGGCTACGAATCCTTCTGCAAAGCACGCCAGATGCTCGAGGACGGTTTGCAACGCTCGGACCCCTCACTCCAGAGTCCAGCACTCAAACAGGAGCTTGCGAAGGCAGGAGGGAATCTCATCAAGGCCGTTCGAACAGTAATTGAAGGATCCCCGGAAGCAGATTTACAGGCTGAATTAAAAGCCAGCATTTTGGGCGGAATCAGTCTCAAACGAGCCGCAAAAGAGGACGACATGAAAGATTTGGTCATTGTTGATGGCAAAGTGCTCTACGAGAAGAAAGCAGTTGAATACAAGGAAGGCGCTGACAAGTACATTCAATCTGGGATGCTAAAGAATGCTGTAGTGTTTGCTTGCATGGCGGCGCTAGCGGACCTTATGCTTGGGAGACCCAAGGAGGGCATCTCATACCTCACAACTACTGCTGCAGATTCAGGTCACAAAGATGAGTTCATTGAGAGCCTAGTCTTTGAATGGACTAAACTGGTCTTCAAAGCTCTTGTAGAGAAGGACGTAGCTGCAATTGATGAGGCGACGACGCTATTTCTCTTAATCCCGTGGGGTTTCAGAGATGACAAGGAATTCGGTCGAAGAGTAATGGATTCTGTACGAAGAAAGGTCAGTCAGTGATTCTGAATCTGGCAATGAAGAACCCACTTGTCGCGTGTTTGTGTGGGAATAGTCTACGCACACTCTCCGAACATTCGAAACCGGGATACCCATCTGATCCAGGAATATCGGGAACCAGTAGCTCGATTTTATGTCGATTTAGCACCGAATCGATCTGTGACTCACCTTCGTGAGGCAGAACAGAACATGTCGCAAAAACAATCTCAGTCCCTGGACGATTTACAAACCTCTCAATGATTCCATCAAGTATCTTATTCTGCACAGACATTATTCCAAGCAGAGTCTGCTTGTTGAGCCGCCACTTGTAGTAGGGATGACTGTTGAGTGTGCCTGTTGAAGAGCATGGAGCGTCGATGAGAATCTTGCTGACGTTTCTAACAGGGCTCTTAGAGGCATCTGCATGAAGCCATTCAACATTCGCAGATTCTAGCAGGTTCGTCCGTTCCTTTGCGATGCGTAATCGATCTGCATATCTTTCAGATGCAACAACGCGACCACTTGGAACAACTTGCTCAGCAATCAGCTGAGTCTTCTGGCCAGGTGCAGCACAGGAATCCCAGACTACATCGCCCGGTTTCAGATCAAGAGCATGCACTGTTAGAACGCTTGCCTTGTCATGAATGAGGATACTACCATCCCAAAATGGCTTAGACCCCACGATTTTGTCGATGTTTCTTGTCACTCTGTATAGACCCGGGATGTCAACGTCAGGTTCGATAATCGCACCTAGTTCGCTGGCGATGGAGGGCATACTCTCGTGCCCTTCTTTGAACTTGTTTGCTCGAATGTAGTAGTGGCGTCCACTATTATTCGCCTTTAGAAGTTCTAGAACATCATCATCGGGAAGGTTGTCCAGTAGTGTTTCAACCATGAAGCTGGGATGAGAGTACCTCACGCTGAGCTTGCTTGCTTCAGGGAATCGTTGGGTTGCACGCTCGATATCGACTTCAATTGCCTTCCTGACAACTGACACCATACGTGTATCGTCCTTGAGGTATTCATCCGCTAGCGCTTCCAGTGTTGTTCCAAACCATCGGCACTCAAACACTGCAAGGCGGAGTCTGCTGCGTTCTCTTCCATCAAGCTGACTTGGCTTTCTTGCGCCCAGTCCTCGAGTAATTAGAAAGTCAATCGTGTTCAGATGTTTGATGACTCCTGCAGCCAGGGAGTTCGTATGGACACGGGTTTCGTCGCTGTATTCAGAGGGGGTTTCCGCCTTCCGAAGAATGCTCATGATAGGGCGAGGTTTCCGATGATACTCCTCAAGAGCGCGTAGCGCATTCGCTCGTGCCCCGCGAACATTCTTGGGAGTATCAGTATCCATCACTATGCCTCTAAGTCTGGGTGAACTCCACATCTGGGCCCACATGGACGTACTTCATTCTGGTTAGCATCTCTGTAAAGTACTTGCCGCCAATGATACCTGAATCCTTGTAGCCACCTAGGTGCGGCATAGGAGGATCATAGTACAGATGGTCCTGCCCAACAGTGACTCCTGCGGCCTCAATTTCCTTGACCCATTGCATCCTTACTCCAATGTCATCTGTGAAAATGGAAGAGCGGAGTCCGAATCTTGATGCATTCGCGATTCCTATCGCCTCATCAACACTACTTACACTTACTACTGGTAAAGCCGGTGCAAATACCTCCTCCTGCATGACCCGCATATCCAACGTGATATTTGTTAACACGGTTGGCTTGTAGAACAATCCTGCAGGGTCTGGCTCATCGAGATAGTTGCATCGATAGCCACCGGTCTGAATCTTGGCACCCTTTGCTACAGCATCCTCCATCTGATCTAGAAGCAAGTACAAGGCGGTCAAGCCCACTGGAGGCAAAGTGACTTGGGGATTTGAAGGAAGTCCGACCTGTAATTTCTCAGACTCTAAAACAACCAGACGCAGGAGCTCATCGTAAAGCGTATCTTGAACAAGAAGACGCTTTATCGCCATGCAAGCCTGCCCGCTACCGAGATAACGCCCCTTCACGATTAGCTCTGCTACAGATTGCAAGTCAACGTCTCGACCCCAGACAAGGCAGGCATCACTTCCTGCTAGTTCTGGAGCCATCTGGACCCGCCTTTTGATAGAATCAGCCCATAGCCCCAACCCCCGATCACTATCACCATACCAGACAATTGCTCCAACCCTAGAGTCAGACATGAACCGATGCATCAGCTGCTTCCCATTTCCGGTGAGGAGTTGCACCGTTGCCCTTGGCAAACCCAATTCCAGAAGGGTTTCCATCCAAATTCGCCCGAGAAGTATGGTGCTAAGTGGAACCTTGTTGGGAGGCTTGAATATAGTAGCATTGCCTGCAAGAATCGATGATGTGATACTCCATATGCCCAAGGCAATGGGCGAGTTGTAAGGTGTGAAAAGGCATGCAACTCCGTAGGGCTCGCGAAAACGAAAATTTTTCCCACCATCAAGACCGCGAGTTTCAATAACATCAAGTAGTTCGCCCCAATAATCGACTGATTGGCGATACGCTTTCGGATTGAAGAGCTCCCATGTCCACTTCAAGGTTCCAATCGGCACGCCCTCTTTGACTGATACCTCAGCGACATCCTTGTATCTGCCCTTCAACGCTATTCCGGCCTTGTAGACAGCCTCTGTGCGCTCTTCAAGTGTGAGACCCATTCCGGGCTCCTTGAAGGGATTAAACAGTGCTTTGTGGTCTCGGACTCCCGCATCCAAGGCATGATCAATGTCGGATTCACGCGCAAGAGAAACCTTCGCGTAGACTACTTCGTCAAGTTCATCTTTGGTATGCTTGGGTACACCGTGATG
>JAUWOA010000152.1 GCA_030612365.1 Candidatus Thorarchaeota archaeon | reverse complement strand
TACGTTCATAGGCGGCATGGTGTTGACATTCATTATTACGTGGAGGACCGGTCGATTAAAGGAAGTAAGAAGCGATCTCATGATCATCTCCACGCTTCTCTCGTTGGTTGGTCAGATTTCGCTTGTTTCCCTATCCACAGCGGGGCTCGGCTTCGTATCAGGGGCGGTCACTGTGGCGGCAACCCTCCTCGCAACCGTTGCACTGTCAAACCCATGGTATCGAAGAGAGCAGGCTGCTATTGAAAAGGCGAGTGTAGCTGTCAAACACCTTCTCTAGTGTTGCAAGAAAAAAAGCTGAAGGAGCCGCCACTTGGCTGGCTCCCTCAAGTACGAAACCTTCACGTTTCGTCAATATTGTCGGATTCTTTGTGACCATCACTGTAAGTGGGCCCATCATCAGAATGCGCTTGGCTTTCGCCCGATTCGCGACGACGGAATGGGAAGGGATGACGTCCTGGTCCCCAGCGGCCCTGCCACCAGAGTCCCTTATCCTCCTTGAGATACATCGCGACCTTCATCGACGAAACCAAGATGCTCCACGTGTTAGTAACAACGACTATGAAGACACCGATTGCCCAGAACAGTGCCAAGACCTCAGCTCCGCTGAAAGGCGTTGAAATCTCAATAGGAAGATCCGTGAGTCGAACTAATGTCCATTCTGCCCCATCGAAATTATAAATCTGTTCAAGGGGCCATTGTATGTTGATTAGGAACATGCACAGGACCACCCATGCTCCTCCCAGAACCGCCTCAAAGAGTAGATTCAAGTTGTTCTCCCCAGCGATGAAGAAGAGAAGGCCCTTCAGTGCATCTGCGAGAAGCAAGATTGCCATCACATTCATGAAAAGCAGGAAATCCTCTCTGAAGAGAATCCGTATAGGTGACAGGAGAAGGACTATTGCGAAGACCACACCAAGAACAACTTCGGCTGCGGCATCCCAACGACCTTTGGGTTTGAACACATCACTGCCAAGACCAAGGAAGCTCTCAAGCACAGTCTTCTCGCTGGGAGGCGCATCTCTTTTTTCAATAGCTGACAGACCGGCGATGATGATGGCTGCATAGAGCAGTGATAGCGCTACTTGCAGCGCTATCATTACGGGTATGTTGAATGGAAAGTTGGTTATCCCAACAACATCGAGAATCGAAAGACCCACAATATAGCTACCTATGATGAATGCAACACCTAACGATACAAGCAGAAGAACTATTCGAATTGCCGGTTGAACATACTCAGCAGGAAGAGGACCCACTCGGTTCCCAATGCCGGCATATGCATTGGCTGCTTCCTTTGGATCGCCAAATCGCTCTATAGCGAGCATGGTAGAACCGTGTGTAATCTTGCCCTGACCGAGTGTTTCGGCTTCCTCTATCAGGTGTGTCCGTATCTCAGTCAGCGTATCCTCGCTATCAATAGGAAGGTACACTCTGACTCTTTCCAGATACTTCTCAATCATGTTCATTGGACTACCACTCATTGTGCATCAGCTCCTTCGAGTAATCTCTTCAACTCATCCGATAACACAGACCATGTTTCTGTCATCATCTGCAACGCCATCTTGCCGTCTGCAGTGAGCTTGTAGTATTTCTTGGGCTTCGTAGGATCATCATAATTCCATTCACTTGCCAGCAACTTCCTCTTCTCTAGGCGCCGCAGGAGAGGATAGACAGTCCCCTGTTCGAGCTGGAGGAATGACGCCTTCTCACCCAGTGTTTTGACGATTTCATAGCCGTATGCAGTCTGTTCATCTAGGATCGCTACGATTGCTAGTGAGGCGGCCCCGCGCTTGATCTCCTTGGACCAACGCTCAATCTCTTCAAGTACGTTCTTTCGACTCTTTTCCATGATTAGGTCATCTCGTTGTGTGGTTTATGGTTGGTGTCACTTATCATTGTACATCGCATTATACTGTGTATTGTACAGTACTAAGTATCAAATGGATATAAAGCTTCCTCTCAGGGCGGTCTCAGGACTAGTGAACAAATGGATGTGACCGTCGGAAATAGGTCGCGTTCGTGGTAGACCGCCTAACTATAGGAATGACAGATTGAGAAAGCTGAGAAGACTATCCAGAAGCTTGTCACGAAAGAAGAGAGGGAGCAAGAACAGGGAGAGGGCAAGACTTGGACTTGCTAGATTGCATCTAAGAGTCTTCAACATCCGGCAAGACACACTGCACAAGATCACGACCTATCTGACCAAGAACCACAGTCAGATAGTGATTGAGGACCTGTGTGTTTCAGGGCTGCTGAAGAACAGGAGACTGTCCCGAGTGATTGCGGATGTGGGGTTCTACGAGTTCAGAAGACAATGTGAGTACAAGTGTGAGTGGTACGGTTCTGAGCTTGTTGTAGCCCCAAGATTCTACCCGTCATCGAAGAGATGTTCAGTCTGCGGGAACATCAAGAGCGAGATGACCCTATCAGACAGAGTCTACGTCTGTAAAGAGTGCGGGTTGGAGATGGATCGCAACGCTGCATGTAATGTGGTCGCCGCCAGTTGGACGGAGACAGAAAACGCCTGTGGAGAGGACGTGAGACTAGTCGCAGATTCAGTAGGATCTGCAGAGCAGACTTCAATGAATCAGGAACCAAACATCAGTCAAGGACCTTGATGCCCAGGATTGTACAAGTTTCGGGCAACGGCATGCATCGGTCACCTCAGGGTGAAGCACTGTCTTTGCGCATTTTTTCTAGCATGATATCGATTGACTTGAGTGTTTTGGGAGTGAATTGACGGAGATTGCGATCCTTTGCCGCGATGTTGTAAAGAGTGAAAAAGTCAAAGGGCTCCTTGACAAGGCCAACTATCTGCCCTCTTGTTACTTTGGGGGATTTGTCCATGGCTTGGACCATTCGTCCTGAGAGAAAATGTCCCGCGGGCATCGAAGCCGCCCCCTGTGCTAGAGTCAGCCTTTCGTACGGTTCCTTAACACTTCTACGACGTTTCCGCTCCTCGGTGATGTATCTGATGATTTTCTCTAGGTGAGTGAATATCTCGTCCTGACGGGCCTCGAAATCTCTTATTGTTGAGTTAAGCTTCTCGACAAACATCCCTTCGCCCTCACGGAGTGAAATGGCATCGGGTGAGCAGAAGGCATTTGCAAGTCCCTCGCTGACCATGTAAGTGAAAAGTTCGACAAGCCAGGTCTCTTGAGTGCCCTTTTTTCCCGTATACTTCTGGATAAGTGGGTGTCTATTGAACCAATAGGTGACACCACCATGATGAAACTCATGTGTAAAGGTGTCTTCACTAACAAGAGATGGGTCGAAGTATACAGACGAGAGAAAGACGTGGTTCCCTTGGAACATTCCGCTATTGAAGCCATCAATGGTGAGAATCACTTCAACTTCCATGGGTGTCCCTTCTGGAAGAAACCTGAGGGTATTTCGTTCTGCTTGTGACCAGCCGAATTCTGAGAAGAACTTGAGTGCTGAACTCATTCGATCCGGCTCATCGACTGCGACCCTCAAGCCAAAGTCAATCATCTGACCCCACTGGTCAAGCCCCTCAGGCGACTCCTTATGCAAAGAAGCAAGAATCAGCTCAAGCGCAGGTCGTGCGCCTTCAATCCACCGTTCATATGCACACAACCAGGTATCGACATCGGCGTTTGCGAGTATCATTTGAATGTCGGAGTCGCTTAGGGGCACGCCCTTTCGCACACCATCAATCTTCTGCAACAGGAATCGCATACCAGAATCATGAAACTCAATCGGCATTTCTCGTCCTCAACACGGTCTGACGAAACTATTCGAAATCACGTTTTGCATGCTTATTACTCATGCGGGTGATAGCATTGCCTCACACAGTTGAGGATTGTCCATCCGCTCGCTAGTGGCGAATTGACACCCCGAATCAGGTGCGATTAGATGCCGATACAGGTCTCGGTGCGTTCGACGCCTTCCACATCGTGTACGGACTGCATTAAACGCCTCAGCCCTTCTACTGAAGGTAGTTCTGCCGTCATGATGACGTCGTAGGGACCAGTCACGACTTCGGCTCGCGTGACTCCGTCAATTTCCTTAACCCCAGTGACTGTTTCCCAGACCTTGTCACCATCAGCGCGAATAAGCACATATACTGAAACCATGTTGACTCACCATTAGTAGTGTTACTGAGTAATTTTAAATCAGTGAGGGTTTTTAAAGTCATTCTGTCCGCGAGAAAAAAGAGAGGTTGGAGAGGGCCTTCCGGCCGCTCCCTCAAACTGATTCGAAGCTATTTGATCCGCTCTTTAACCAAGGTTTCGACGACTGTTGGATCTGC